>JAFLUB010000004.1 GCA_022509025.1 Oscillospiraceae bacterium
CCTCTTTGAGCGTATAGATTTCCCTGTTGACGAATTCTTCCCGCCGGAGAGATGCGAGTTCTTAGATGCCGGTCAGGAAGACCCGTCAGTACCGCGTCCTGACTGCGGCTGTGACTGTGATCACCACCATGACTGCGACCACCAGCATCACCACCATCATCACGATTGCGGATGCTGATAATACTGTATATCAAAAACACCGGTTCATTCATTTGATCCGGTGTTTTCGTTTGGACTGTCTTAACTCATAACAGTCCCTTCGCAAAACGGTCGTATATTACAACGGAGCTGAGCTGAGTTGTACGCATCAAGATTCACGTTATAAAAAGTATAAAATGAACTCATGCTTTTTTGTAATTTGTAATATATATTATAATCCATCCAATTACAACAGCAACAGCAATAACTACTGCACATAAAGGATATAGCCATATGGCTTTTTTCAGTTGTGCTACATTGACAGCTGTATTGTCTGAACTGTTATAAAACACTTCAAATGAAGTTCCCTTTAATATTGAGCTGAGACCGTCACCTGAAACTTGTTCTGAATATTCAGCAATTCTTTTCTGCCCTCCAATATTGATTTCTAAATTGTAAATATAGGTTTTTGATAATATTTTTATTTCTCTATTATCTTTATATTTATATTTTATATCCTTTAAATCAATAATTTTACCTGTCGTAAGAATTGAATTTTTTTTAACCCTTAAATATTTAGGATAAGCCATAATACTCATAATTACAAAATAAACCAATTCTAAAAATCTCCAAATACCCATAATAATCTCCAAACTAAGTTATTAATAAATTTTAATATGTATTATAACCTGTATCTATAAGATGTCAAACATCCAGCACCGCATCTTAACGCATAAAGCATGTTCCAATATTCTCTCAGGCGTCAAAAGCTTTGCTTTTGGTAACTCCGTGAGATTATTATATCATAATTATTTATCAACTTTCAATATAATTTTATTGTTTTATTATTAATCTGAAATGGCACCTAACAAACCTTCCTGCATTATTTCCTTTAACGTATCCTCAATATAAAACTTTTTAAATGCCGTAATCTTCGCATCTAAGTCATCATAACCGCCTGCTTTCAGCCGCTTTATATATAGTTCATATTCGGATTTGTCGCTGTTTATAAACTCGTCAGCTACTACGCTTGCAATATTTGAGATACCTCCTTTTGTGCCATCAATCCCCATTTTTTCCAAAAGTGTAAAAAGAACCTCATTTTTCTCAGATAACGGTGCATTTATAACTTCGAGCATATTGTCACGCGGGATTTTATTCAAAGCATATTCTATTCCTCCCTTTACAGTTCCCCATATGGCTGCTTTGTCGGCTCTTGTTTCTCCGTTCAGTCCTGAATTAACCGACGCGTTCCCTGCGGCAGACACTGCTTTTATAGGAGGTAATGCTGCATCTCCAAACAGTAATAGTGCCGCATTCTCTCCAACTCCCAAACCTACATCTGTAAAAGATTTACCAAGTTCTGACATATCCTGTTCAATGCCCTCTTTTGCCACTGTTTGTGTATGTACGGGCGCTGCAGCATTGGTATAAGGATTATAGGGCATGTATTCATCCGGAGTAGTAAATGTTTGTTGAAAAGTTTGTTTTAAATCATCAAAATACGCTGATCCCTGCTGCATTGAAGAGCCTATATCCATACCAATGCCGTATAGCTTGTTATCGTGTGACGTCTGCTGTACATATGTGCTGTACGCCTGCATTCTTCTTTGGTCGAGCAGCATTTCTATGTCCTTAAAGTAGTTTTCAGCCTCTTCCACTCCGAACTTGTTAAGATAATAAGTGTATATCTGCTGTTCGGTATAGTCCATATATAGCAGCTTTACACGCTCTCTCATTTCTTCTTTAGTGTAGATTGAAATTTCGTTTTGATTCTTAGGATTAATATGCACTAATTTTCTCTCACCTGTATCTGGATCATAATATACATTATCCTGTATATTAGCGTAAGATAATAATCCGCCTGTTTCTAGCATCTGATTACTGTAAGGACTTGATATACTATCGTCATATGGTATTAATTCCATTCTTGATAAGTTGTCTTTCACTCGATTGTACACTAATGGCGGTGTCTGATCCATTGAAGGCATCTGCGGTTTGGTATACTTATCAAAATCATCTGCAAAAACGACGTTATAGTGTTTTTCAAGTCTGTCGTAATACGAAGCGTCAAGTATATTCTGTCTTGCCTGCGCTATTTGAGGCTTGTATATATCTCCTATTTCACCTATATCAAATTTTCTTCCTGTTTGATTCTCATATTCTGCAATCATATCGCTATTCTCTGATATAAGCTCAGATAAAGCTCTGTTGTAATCTTCACCCCGTGCTGTTTTAGTTATTTTATTGTATTTATCAATAAAATTTATAATCTCCGGATTAAGTTCATCTGATAATTCAGGGAGAAATACAGCCTCATTCCGCCACTTCTCTTCCGCCATTTTATCAATAATCTCGTTCTTATAGTTCTCATCATATATTCCCATAGCCACACGCTGATTTTGCAGTTCTTTTTTCACTGCCTCAGGTGCTTTGTCAAACATATCCAGAAGTCCCGGGAACGTGAGTTGACTGCCATTTGTTTCTTTAGCATAATCGTCAAATATGTCCTTGTTATCTTCCATGAGCATCTTCACAGCATTGTTAAATTCAGCGCCACTTATACCGGAATCTGCGATTTCTTCATAGGCCAGCGATAGCTTTCCCATCCGTCTGCTAAGGTCGTCCGTAAAATATGGAAGAATATTACCTCTCGGAGTTGTATCTGTAATTGGAGTTGGAACAAAATCAGAAAACGGTTCAGGGTCATTGCTTCCGCCTATGTTATTTTGATTTATCATCGTTGGATTATTGTTGACAGTCATGCCGTTCATTGCATTTCCAATAGATGATTTCATCGGCTTTACTGGAGTTGTCATTGCGTTTCCCATAGGGAATTGCATTGGTGTCATCATTCCATTTGCCCTATTGTTCATTAGTGTACTTCTTGTCTGATGATTATCGAAGAAGGCGCTGTTCTGTCTTGGCTTCATCGGTTGCACCATCGGCACCTGCGGTGTTACATTAGTTTCAAATTCGCCGCCTGATGGTGCTTTTTGGGTTGCCGGCGCTGTCAGGGAAGGCGTATTGAATACGCTCTGACTCGCTTGTGCTTTTCTTGCCTGAAAATCATCGTAAAAGCTGCTGTTTTGTTGTTTTTTCTCTTCTTTCGGCTTAAGCCTGTCCAATGGATTGTTTAGTTTCTCACTCCATGGCATTAGCCATCACTCTCCTTTCTGTTTTTTTCAATTTCATCATTATACACTCCTTTCTTCCACTGTCTCATAGTGGCATTTCTATAATTTAAATATTAACACAAATTTTTCGTCATTTTCGTCAAATTTTAAAATAATTTCCGGCATAACAAAAGCACGTCTGAAAGTGTGTTTAATTTAGACGTACTTTTGTAATTTCTACCTTCCATTTTGTAGTCTCCCGTAGAGGTGGTAGATCCGATTACGTTGGGCGCGAAGCTTGTAGACGCGCGTGATAAGAGATCCTGCTGCTGCGGCGATGATTTTGATTTGGCGTCAGTGCCGGAATCGGTTTGCAGAGTATTTGACGACAGCTTTATCCTCTGTAACGAGTCAAAGAATGTGTTCGTATCATTGGGAGCGCTGGTGGGCAATGTCCGTAAACAGGAAAAATATCATTCAAACAGACAATATTATCCGCGCATTGTGGAAAAGGAAGGTTAATACTGTTGCAATTGAAAGTAAACTATATTATAATGAATGCTATAAAATACCAAATTGATTGGTCTGCGCCTTGTGTCATTTGTATTGCAAATGATTTTACAAAATATGATGTGTATGCGGTTAATCAGATGCAGAGGAATATCAAATTGATAAGATATAAAAAATACGACGTGGATTTAATTCTTTTTGAACATCTGAATACTCCTGTTGTGAAACCAATTGTTTAACAGGAGTTTTATCAATGAATTTATAGTAGAGGAGGTTAATATCATGAAAATCAAAAAAAATGAATCAGAGCAGCAATCTTATACAAAGGTTTCCCTGATTCTGGATTTTTTGCGCGGAAGCATCCGGTATTTCATTATCAGTATTTTTTCCGCGCTATGCGTGGCGGGACTGGATATGCTGTCCCCGCAGTTGATACGAACCACCGTTGACTGTATATTAGGCGACAATGAGCTGCCGGAATTTCTTATGAATTTAATTGGCAACATCGGCGGAGTGGACTATATACGAACTCATCTCTGGCTGATTGGCTGCGCAATCATCATTCTGGCGGTCTTTTCCGGAGTGTTCCGCTATTTGTTCATGCTCTTTAATACTAAGGGCGCGGAGAGTTTAGTGGAAACCATGCGTAACCGCTTGTTTTCCCATATTCAGCGGCTCCCATTTTCATGGCATATGCAAAATCAGACAGGGGACATCATTCAGCGCTGTACCTCTGATGTGGATATGGTAAAGAATTTTGTATCCGAACAGCTGACATCAGTTTTCCGTATTGTAATTTTAATTGTATTGTCGCTGTTTTTCATGCTTTCCATGAATCCTAAGCTGACATTGGTAGCACTCACTGCTATTCCTGTCATTATCGCGTATTCCGCTTACTTTCATTCTAAAATCAGCAGTCAGTTCACAAAATGCGATGAGAATGAAGGTATTCTGTCTACCATTGCTCAGGAAAATCTGACCGGTGTGCGTGTGGTGCGTGCCTTCGGTCGCGAGAAGTACGAAAAAGACCGTTTTGAAAAGCAGAATAATATTTATACAAACCTGTGGATCAGACTGTGCAGATTTTTAGCTATGTTCTGGGGTGCAGGAGATTTGATTTCAGGCTTGCAGGTTATGTTAATCGTCATTCTTGGAGCAGTATTCTGCGTCAGGGGTAGTATGACTGCCGGTGAATTTATCGCTTTTATATCATACAATGCCATGCTCACATGGCCGGTTCGTCATCTGGGACGAATGATTTCTGAAATGAGTAAAGCGGGCGTATCCATCGAGCGTATCCGATATATTATGAATTCTCCAGCAGAGCGCGATAAGCCTGATGCCATCACACCGGATATGCGCGGTGATATAGAATTTCAAAATGTTTCCTTCTCCTACGGAGATATACCGGTTCTTTCAAATGTCAGCTTTAAGATTCCGCATGGAACTACATTTGGTATCTTGGGCAGTACTGGCTCCGGTAAATCTACACTGATGCACCTGATGAACCGGTTATACAATCTCCCGAAGGAAAACGGACGCATCACTATCGGAGGCGTGGATATTGCCGATATGAAAGGAAGCTGGGTTCGCTCCAATATCGGTATGGTATTACAGGAGTCGTTTCTGTTTTCACGCACTATTGCGGAGAATATCGGTATTACCCGCAAGGATATGAACCTGTCTGATATACGGCGCGCGGCTTCCATCGCATGTATAGATGATGCAATCTCTGAATTTACCAACGGCTATGATACCATGGTTGGAGAGAGGGGCGTCACCCTGTCAGGCGGACAAAAGCAGCGTACGGCTATTGCGCGTATGCTGACTCAGCATACTCCAATCATGGTATTTGATGACTCCCTGTCCGCGGTAGATTCGGAAACAGACGCAAAAATCCGTCAGGCGCTCAGAAAGAATTCAGGTAACTCTACTGTAATCCTGATTTCCCACCGTGTCACCACACTGATGCAGGCAGAATGTATTATGGTACTGGATAAGGGACTGATTGCCGAAATGGGTTCCCATGACGAATTGATGAAAAAAGACGGCATTTACCGCCGTATTTACGATATGCAGATGACTTTGCCGGAGGAGGTGACAGGATATGGCGCATAAAAAAGACGAACAAAAAGAATATGTATCCTTGCCGTACTTCGGTATTAACAAACTGCTGCCTTATCTGAAGCCATACTGCGGAACTATCATCCTTATGGTGACGCTTGGACTGGCAGGCGGATTTGTAGATATTATTCTGCCGCTCTTTCAGCGTTACGCGCTGAATCATTTTATCGCTCTTGGCACGTTAGACACGCTTGGGAGGTTTATTGCAGCATACATAGCAGTTCTGGCTTTTCAGGTAATTGCCAATACAATTTCGGCATATCAGGCGTGCCGGGTAGAGATGTATGTAGGCAGAGATATGAAGCGCGCCAGCTTTAATCACCTTCAGACACTGGCATTTTCGTATTATAATCAAAACAGCGTGGGCTATATCCACGCCCGTGTAATGAGCGATACAAATCGTATAGGCAGTCTGGTTTCGTGGGGACTGATGGACGGAATATGGAATATATCATACATTCTGGGCGCGGTGGCCGTAATGCTTACAGTTAATTTACGGTTGGCGCTGTGGGTACTGGCAATTGTGCCGCTGACTGCGCTTGCCGCCGCGTTCTTTCAGAAAAAGCTGGTGGTTTTAAACCGACGTATCCGTGAAATCAACTCACAGATTACCGGCAACTTTAACGAAGGAATTACCGGAGCTAAAACTACGAAAACACTTGTAATTGAGGAAAAAATGGAACAGGATTTCAATGAAACGACTTCAGATATGAAGCATACCTCCATACATACCACACATTACCGTGCCATGTTTTCTTCAATGATTTCATTCTCCGCTTCTCTTGCGCTTGCACTGGTGTTATGGAGAGGAGGCATCATCACGATGCAGGGCGTGATTGAAATAGGTACGCTGTCCGTATTTATGTCCTACGCGCTGGGCATGATGGAACCGGTTCAATGGGTAGTTAAGGCTATTTCCGACCTGATTACCGTTCAGGTAAATGTGGAGCGTTTTACAAGGCTGATGGAAACCAAGTCAGATGTCAGAGATACGATGGAGGTAATTGAAAAATACGGCGACTCCTTTGACCCTAAGAAAGAGAACTGGGAGCCGCTGAGAGGTGATATTATCTTTGAGGATATATCCTTCAAATATCCTGATGGTGATGAGTATGTGCTGGAGCATTTCAATCTCCATGTTCCGCAGGGGACCACAGTGGCAATCGTCGGCGAGACCGGTGCAGGCAAATCCACACTGGTAAATCTTGTTTGCCGGTTTTTTGAACCGACTTCAGGGCGCATCCTGATTGACGGAAAAGATGCAAGAGAGCGTTCTCAGCTGTGGCTGCACAGTAATATTGGCTATGTGCTTCAGACACCGCATCTGTTCTCCGGTACGGTGCTTGAAAACCTGCGCTATGGTAATCCGGACGCGACTATGGAGCAAATCGAGGCAGCCGTCAAAAGCGTATCCGCTGATTCCGTTATCGCCCGTATGGATAAGGGCTATGACAGTGATGTGGGAGAAGGCGGGGATTTACTCTCCACCGGTGAGAAACAGCTGCTTTCCTTTGCCAGAGCCATTTTAGCCGATCCGCGTATTTTCGTTCTGGACGAAGCTACTTCTTCCATTGATACCGTAACTGAAAAACTGATTCAGGACGCTATTGAGCATCTGATGAAAGGACGCACATCTTTTGTCATTGCTCACCGACTCTCCACCATCCGTCAGGCTGACGTGATTCTTGTGGTACACGACGGTAAAATCGTTGAGCAGGGCACACATACGGAGCTGATTTCAAAAAGAGGCGCTTACTACAATCTCTACACCAGACAATTCCGTGAGGAGGCTGTACAAGACGCTTTCGCAGATAAAGCATAAAGACATTTTCGTAAAGTATTATGGTGCAATAAAAATTGAAGGAGTATTCTTATTATGAGACGGATTAAAAGTTCTATGTCACGCGGCTATATTCTCATATTTATAGCCGGATTTTTATGGGGCTGCATCGGTTTGTTTGTAAAGGAACTGGAAAATTCGGGCGCTGCACCCGGACTGACAGCGTTTTTACGAGTATTCTTTGCATTTATTATTATGCTGATTGCTTCGTGCGTAAAGGGCGGTTGGCGTTCTCTGATTGTTGACGGAAAGACTTTACTTTCCTGTGCGCTGCTCGGTCTCGTATGTCATGGCATATATAATATTTTTTACAGTCTTGCCGTTACTATGGCGGGAGTTTCAGTCAGCGCGGTTTTACTTAATATCGCGCCGGTATTTACGCTGTTCTTCTCTGCTATGCTGTTTCGTGAAAAAATTACGGCAATCAAACTTGTCGCTATTGTGATAAATATATTCGGATGTGTTCTTACGGCAACAAATGGCGTGTTTGATATTCAGGCACTTTCTGTTATAGGACTTTTATGCGGAGCGGGCGCGGGAATATGCTATGCGCTGACCTCTGTTATAGGCAAATTGGCTGCCGACAAAACTGACCCGTTTGTTATGAGTATGTATAGTTATCTCTTTGCGGCCATGTTTCTGGGCTTCTGGATGAGACCGTGGCAGCAGGGAATATACTGTGACGGAAGAATCCTGATTTGGGGCATTTTATACGCGCTTATACCAACAGCTATAGCCTATGTTATATACTATCACGGACTTCAAAATCTTACGGAAAACAGCAAAGCGCCTGTTATTGCATCTATTGAAACAGTAGTGGCAGCTGTTATCGGAGTCGCGGTTTATCATGAGCAGCTTGGTGTCTGCAGTGTTATCGGTATTGTGCTTGTTCTGCTGTCTATTGTTATAATGAATATGCGATTGCAGCAAAAAAATAATTATAAAGCGGTATAGTCTATATAAAAAATACGGTATTTTATATTGCAATCAAACCAAAAAAGTAGTAAAATATATATGACTATATTTTTAGGAGCGAGAGAATTGAGTAAACGGATTTTCAGGATTACACAGCGTGCCGTAGCGCTGTTTATTATTCTTTTGATTTTATTTTGCACTAATGTTGTTACCATTGCTGATACAAATCGGACTGTCAGAGTGGCTTTTTTTCCTATGGAAGGATATCATATTGTAACATCAAACGGTAATTTCGGCGGTATGGATGTTGAATACATGAACGCTCTCGCTCAGTATGCGGGCTGGGATGTTGAGTTTGTTTCCTGTGTAAGCTGGGATGACGCGCTTAAAGAGTTAAGCGAAGAAAAGGTGGACTTTGTCGGAACGGCGCAGTATTCAGAAGAGCGCGCGAAGATTTATGATTATGCAAATCTTGCAAGCGGCTATACCTACGGCGCGGTAATTGTAAACGGTTCAAGTCCGCTCGCCTATGAGGACTTTGAAGCGATGAAAACAGTGAAATTCGGTATGGTTAAGACATATATACGCCGAGGCGAATTCCTCAAATATATGGAAACAAACGGCGTAACCTCACCGCAGATTATCGAATATGACAGTACGGCAGCTTTGCAGACAGCACTTGATAATGGAGAAATTGACGCGGCTGTTCATACGTTTATGGAAATCAAAGACGGACAGCGTATTATAGGACGTTTTGCGCACGCTGAGTATTATTACATAACGCATAAAAACAACGAAGAGGTTTTAGCCGAGCTTGACGCCGCTATCGCTGACCTCAAGCTGAATCAGCCGGAGCTTGAAAATCATCTGACGAATAAATATTATAATGATAAGCTCGGAAAGGAAATCGTATTTACTATAGACGAAAAAGAGTATCTTAAAAGCCGTGATTATATTTCAGTCGGATACATGAACGACCATTATCCGTTCTCGTACATTGAGAATGGCGAATATAAGGGTCTTGCAAGGTCATGGTTTGACAGAGTTCAGGAGATAGCCGGTATAGAGATAAGATATGAAAAGATTGACAACGCGGAGGAAGGGAAACAGAAACTCGAATCAGGCGAGATTGATGTGCTGAGCTATTATACAACCGGCAACGATTCGGATGATACTATTGAGAAATCAGATTATGCCGCTGTTTCGCTTGTAGTTGTCGCGAGAAGCAGTAAGAAATCCGAGGAGATAGAAAAATACGCTCTCACTCCGGGACTTAAAAATGTTCTTGAAACATTCACGACTATCGACACTAAATCCATATTGGAGTTTGAGGATGAAAACGAAAGCGTGGACGCGCTCAGGAACGGAAGTGTGGACGCTGTAATCTGCAACAGCTATCTCGCAAGCGATATAGTAAACGACAATCCTGAGGCGTTCGATTTGCGCAGCGTCTTAAACGGTGAGGAAGATATCGGCATTGCGACAAGCGTCGCGGCGGACAAGCGGCTCAGGGAGGTGCTTGAAAAAACGATAGACCCTGTTGATAACCGCGCAATAAACGAGTACATGGTGCAGAACCCGCGGGATCAGCAATTTACTTTTATAAACTGGATTACAAAGCATAAGTTTCAGATAGGCTGCATAATAATGCTGATTATAATCGCGGTTCTTATGATTGTTCTCAAAATGCTCAGAGACAGCCGAAGAATACAGCGGCTTATGTACAAGGACGCCGAGCTTGATGTGTGGAATTTAAACTACTTTGTTTATTGGACACAGAAGCATCTCGAGCCGCAGTCCAACTATGCTGTTATATATCTTAACACCTCGCAGTTCAGAATATACGGAATGCTGTACGGCTGGAAGGCGAGCAACAAGATTTTAAGCTCTATATCGGACGTTTTGGAGCAGGAGCTGAACGCTAAACACGAGGTTTATGCGCGTAATAAAACGGCAGCGGGCGAGCTTTTTGCGCGTACTCAGAGCGACCGTTTTGTACTGATGCTTGAATATACGGAGAAAAATGAGCTTGAAACAAGACTTCACCATATTATAGATAATCTTGAAAACAAGCTTCGTGAAATAACAGGCATACGTATAACGATTAACATGGGTGTTTACTATCTTGATGATATCAGGGAGAATACGCGTGACGCTATACAGAAGGCAAATCAGGCTCTTGACTGTATGTGTGACAAGAACAGCAACATAAGCGGAATCCAGTATTACAACGAGGAACTCAGCAAGCAGATTAAATCCCAGCACAACTTTGAGGAAAAAATGTCGAAAGCCGACATTCAGAAGGACTTTATAGTTTTATATCAGGCGAAGGTAGATATAGAAACGCTCAAGGTTGTCGGCGCGGAGGCGCTGGTTCGGTACAAGAATCACAAGGACCCGGATGATTTCGTCTCGCCAGGCTTCTTTATCCCGTATTACGAATCGACGGGAAAGGTTAAGGAGCTCGACTTCTTTGTATTTGAAACCGTCTGCAAAATGCTCAGTGAGCGTATACGCGAGGGTAAGGAGGTTGTCCCCGTATCGTGTAACTTCTCTCGCCGCCATTTCACGGATAGAAGCTTTATCGAGAAGCTGACCGGCATGTTTGACAAATATAACATCCCGCGTGATTTGATTGAAATAGAGATAACCGAAACGGTTATTATGGATGAATTACAGCAGGAGAGTGCTTTTGCCATAATCAGAGAGCTTCACGAGTTGGGAATCCATATGAGTATTGACGATTTCGGCTCCGGCTACTCGTCGCTCGGCGTATTCGAGCAAATCCCGGCGTCTGTTTTAAAGCTTGACAGATCGTTCCTGATTAACCATATGGACAGAGACCGTCAGGCAGAGATTATGAAACAGATTGTAAAGCTTGCGCATAATCTTGACGCGCGCGTTGTCTGCGAGGGCGTTGAAACGGATGACGATGTTGAGCTTATGAGAGAAATCGGAGCAAAAATAGCGCAGGGCTTCAAATACGCAAGACCCGAACCGCTCGAAGCATTTATTGATAAGCTTGAAAATGGAATAAAAGAATAAAAACTTCCACATGGGGCTGCCCAATTTAGTGCATACCATAGAAAGGCATTAAATCAGCATAAAACCTGAATTTTTAGATTATTTTAAATTGTTTAAACGGAGAATTTCACAATAATTTGTGAAATTCTCCGTTTTTATGCCTTTCTATTACGAACGAAACTCACCACTCGGCGTAGGCTGACGCTATCGGCTTACAGCCGATAGTCGCCACAGGCGAGTTTTGCTAAAAGCAAAACCCCCTTAAATTTTCAACCATTGTGAATTGCTTGACAAATTATACTTTTTATGGTATTGTTTTTTGGAAAATTAAATATTCACACAGTGTGTCGGCTATGTCGTTCAGGCTTAGCCGGTGAAAAGGGAATCGGGTGAGAATCCCGGGCGGTACTGCCGCCGTATGCACCGAATGTTTTTATGCTCACAGGCGAAAGCCGGTCATTGGGAAACTGAGAAGGCGAGTGTAAAAATGCGAAGCGCTGCGCTTCATATGGTGTGAGCCGGAAGACCTGCATTGATGTTATTCCGTACTTGCCTTGGGGCATAGGAATAATGGTTTTGTCTGCGTAAAAAGAATCTTTTTTGCGCGGATAATTTGTGGTGTGTTCGCAGGAAAAGACAGCTGCGGCGATTTTTAGTATAAAAATTGCCGTGGCTTTTTTGTTTGCCCGGCGACGGGAGGTGTATGAAATAAAATAAAAATTTCAACTGCAAACATTACACAATGAAAGGAATGGAAAACATGAACAGAAAAATTTGTAAAAGGAATTTATTATGCCTGCTGTTGTCTTTGGTTATGGTAGTCAGTCTGTTTCCGGCGGGAGTATTGGCTGACGGTCTGGCGGGCGAGGGAACGGAGGAAAGTCCGTATCTGATAAAGACCGCAGACGACCTTAAATCGTTTCGGGATATAGTTAACACGGCGGATTCAAGCTCAGCATGCGCCGTACTGACTGATGATATTGATTTAAAGAATGAGGAATGGATGCCGATTAATTCTCTTTCGGGATATCCGACCACAGCATACGCGGGAGTTTTTGACGGCGATTTCCATACCATTACGGGCTTGTCCGTAAATGCGTCTGCGACAAATCAAGGCTTATTTGCGGTTATTAACGGCGCGGAAATCAAAAATTTGAACGTTGAAGGCAGTGTTTATTCGGACAAAGCGTATGTAGGCGGAATTGTCGGCAAGGTTCAGCAGGGCAAGCTTACAAACTGCAGCTTTTCGGGAACTGTAGAAACAGGCGCGACAAGTAGTTCCGCCTATGCGGGCGGTATAACCGGCTATGCGGGAAATACGGCGGCGCAAACCGCGGATATAAGCGGCTGTGTGAGCAATGCGGCAGTAAAGGGCGGCGTTGCGGGCGGTATAACCGGCTATGCCAAATACACAACAATTACCAACTGCTATAACACGGGCGCAATCAGCGGCACAAGCCGTTCCGGTGGTATAGCGGGACAGTTACAGAACAATTGTATTGTTGAAAATTGCTATAATATCGGCGAGATAAGCGGAAGTGATACTGCTTCAGATATCTGTGACTTTTTATACAGCTCGGCAAAGCTTACGAATTGCTGGGGTAAAACACAGTTGTCCGGTGCCGGCGCAGGAACAACCGAAGGCGGCGGAATAATTACTGCGTCTGATGCATTACTCGAAAGTCTTGGCAGTGCGTTCACCGCAGATGATAATGATATAAACGAAGGCTATCCTGTTCTTTTATGGCAGAAAAATAACGCTCCTGTACCGAAGGACCCGAAAATCTCTATAACCGGCGGCGCGGCGCTGTACATGACAAACAGCGGCGCAATGCCACAGACCACTTTAAGTGTAAATTATACCGATATGGACGCTGTTCCGATAGAGTGGGCAACAGATAATGGCGACGTTATCACAATCGAACCGCCCGCTGAGCCGGACGAAAATAACACCAAGCTTATCGTTAAGGCTAAAAATCCGGGCACGGCTGTGGTCACAGCTTCAACGGAGGACGGTGCATATACAGCGGAGCAGGAAATAAAGGTAATGCCGTTTGTAACAACGGTTGAAATAGGCGGTCAGGCTGTTGTCGGTCAGACCGTTGCGGCAAAGGTGAATGTGCTTGGCGGTAGAGAGTATGACTATGAAAATTATCCGGAGCTCAACTATCAGTGGAAATATCTTACCGCTGATGACTACGATGAGGGAAACACCGGCGCTTCATCATATAAGAATATTGAAGGCGCGATAAACCGTGAGTTTACGATTCCGAATGAATTAAAGGGTGCGTATCTTTCATTTTCGGTTTGGTATAACGGGGAGGATAGAACGCCGTCAAGACCTGTGAAAATTGTTTCCGGGGATTATCCTGTGCTGCAAGCCGACAGGGACGCGCTTACGATTGATACGTCGGATATTAAAGAAAACAAGACTATCGTATTGCCGCGGGAGAGCGAACACGGTTTTGAAATTATCTGGTCAAGCAGTCATACGGATATAATTAACACGATAACCGGAGAAGTTACGCTTTCCGCAGAGGACACAACAGATGTAACACTCACAGCAACATTGTCAACCAATGATAATGAGACGCTTTCAAAGAACTTTGTTATCAAAGTGTATTCCGTAAAAGCTATTGATGAAGAAAAATCAGTATTAGCGGCGGATAAGGATGCGCTCATGATTGATACATCGGATATAGAAGAAAACACAACTATTGAATTACCCGTGAGCGGTGAGCATTCGCAAATCACATGGGTAAGCAGCGACAGCGATATAATAAACCCGGAAACAGGAGTTGTCACATTGCCGCAAAGCGGCGGTATTGTATCTGTTACGCTTACCGCAATGCTTACATACAAAGAACATACAGACACAAAGGAATTTACAATACAGGTATATTCGCTCGGAAAAATTGAGCAGGAAAAGAGCGATTTAGAATATGACCGGGCAACGCTTACAATAGATACGACCGATATAAAAGCAAGTAAAGTTATTGAATTGCCGGTAGTCGGCGCAAAGGGTTCGCAAATCACATGGTCAAGCAGTAACAGTGATGTAATCAATTCCGAAACCGGAGTTGTCACGCTTCCCAAAACGGATATCGTGACTGTTACCCTTACCGCGACGATTACCCTTAACGGACGCACTGCTGAACGTATCTTTGAAATAAATGTGTACTCTCAAAAGGCGCTTGATGATGAAGCGCGCGATAAAAAGCTTGCACAGCTTCAGGATATTGCCGCTAAACTCGGTGATTATTATAAAATGTACCCTGTATTCGGCACAGATACAAACGTACTTGATATTTTAGAGGAGGATTTTGCAGGAAAAGACGTAAACTGCGATGAATTTGACACAGCGATAAAGAACGTGGAAGAAATATACGGCGGCGCGGGAATTGACAGTGACGGAAATATTACATATTTCTACGTTGATCCGAACGGTACTCCCGCTATCAGAATGGGAAGCTATACCGTTACGTTTACGATTAGCATTGACGATGCGGAGTATGACTTTGACGTTCCTGTTATCATCTATTGGGATACGGATAAAGTGAAAGCGGTTATGAAGAACGAAATACTTGATAATGTTACGGACGCAAGTATTCTGGATGAAAATTCATCGCTTGACAATGTCACAGGCAATCTGTCGCTTCCCAAGGTTGTTGACGATAAGAAATGGACGCTTATTTCATGGTCGTCCTCAGATGAAAATGTGCTCGCAATCAGTGCGGAAAGTCAGGGTACTGCCGACACTCTGTTTAATCCCTATACCGGTGTGGTAAAACGCGGCGCGGAGGATAAGACAGTAACGCTGACGGCGACATTTACATTTATGCTCACAAACGATATAACGGGAAATGAACAGCCGGTTACGATGAATAAAGTGTTTGATGTTACCGTTAAAGCCATTGGCAGTGAACAAATCGAGGCTATAGAGCGTGAGCTTAACGCAAAGCTTGACTCGGGCTTTGAAAAGACGGGACTTACTGACAGCGTAACAGGGGAAAAGCTTTTCTTTGACGGCGAAAAATATACTGCACATAATGATATTCAGCTACCGACCACGCGTGATTTCGGTATTGACGGGAAATATTATCCTGTAACTCTTTCAAGCAGTAATGATGCGGTTATTAAAACTCCTGATGTAAATAACGCCGCAAGAGCCCAAGTATATCGTCCGGCTGTAGGTAAGGACAGTGCAGATGTTAAGCTCATTGTCACAATAACGGACACAAATTCAAATATTTCGGTATCAAGAACCTTTGACATAGTTGTTCCTGCAATTACAAGCGATGAGGTTGAGAGTGAAAAAACTCTTATGGAAAAGGTAAAATCAGCGTACTTCGATGGTATCAAAGGCGAAAATGCTGAGCCTCAGAATATAAGCACCAATCTTAACCCGTTTATGGAGGTTTATGAAGAAAACGGTACGCTTGTCTGGGTGCGTGACAGTAAGAATAAGGTAAATCACGGTATTGTGCCGGTAGCTTTAGAGGGCTGGGAGGAGCTTGAAGCGTGGAGGCTGTTCAGGTCAAGCAACCCCGCCGCCATAACGCATGAAAACCTGCTTGTTACAATGCAGAAGAATGCAAAGGCGGTAACGGTGACGAGCGCGCTGTCAAGTGAAACTCTCGGCAAATACGGAAAGCTGTATATTGATGATCCAAAAGCTTACGCCGATTATGCGTCTCTTGCTGAATTGTATTATCAGGAGGTGTCACAGCCTCTGGTCGTAAGAGGAAAAACAACGGAGACAGATAATTTCCGTCCTATGGCAGTTGAGGAAACGATAACGGTATACTTCCGTTTGCAAAGCAGCGACAGCACATTGATTGAAACAACGGCATACAAAAATCTTGACGAGACACTGACGGTATTTGATATATTTAAGAAAGCGCTCAGTGAGAACGGCTATACATATGAAAACCGCGGCAGCTATGTATATTCTATAACGACACCTGAGGGAACAACCTTTGCCGAGCTTGACGAGGGCGCAAATTCGGGCTGGATGTATAAGGTCAACGGTGAAGCTCCTGAGGTTAACATGGGCGGATGCGGTCTCAGCAACGGCGATGAGATTTTGGTATACTTTACTAAGGACTATATGGAGGGAAAATATCCACAGGTGACAGACGAGCCGTCAAGCGGAAATACTCATACTTCTAAAGCATCATCGAAGAATAACGCAAACGAGGAAAATAAGATAAACGAAGAAGCAAACAAACCGGAAAAAACAGAATCGCCCGCACCGGAAAAAACGGGCAGCACAGAAAAAGACGCCGCCGTATCATACAAAGACACATCAGGTCATTGGGCGGAGAGTGCAATTCAATATGTAACCGATTTGGGAATTATGCAGGGCATAGGAAATGACGAATTTGCTCCCGACAGTAGTATGACGCGCGCAATGTTTGTGACGATGCTGTATCGTCTGGAGAATGAGCCGGAAACGGCATTGTCAGAGTTCATTGATATCGAAAGCGGCAGCTGGTATGAAAAGGCTGTTTCCTGGGCTGATAAAAACGGCATCGTAGCGGGTATATCCGATACGGAATTTGCACCCGGCCTTAATATCAACCGTGAGCAGATAGCGGCTATTATGTATCGTTATGCAAAGTTCAAGGGTTATGCGCCGGACGGAGCGGCTAATGTCAGCTATTCGGATGAAATGAGCATTTCCGGTTATGCAAAGGAAGCCGTATCATGGGCGGAAGCAAATTCAATCATGGTCGGTATGGGCGACGGCTCTTTTGCTCCAAAAAGAATTGCAACGCGGGCGGAAAGCGCAGTTGTGTTTATGAGAATGATTGACTTTATTGATATTGTGTGATAATATTGGGAATATAAAATAAGGGGGACTGACTGATATATGAAAACGCTATTTGAAAAAAATAAACGAATTATCCTTTGTATGACGCTCACCGTGATAATGACACTGTTTTTGTCGGGTTGTAACGGCGGCAAAAGCAATGGCACACCTTCCACTCCGGCAGTAAACGCACGGACGGAAAGCACTTTAATGGGAGAGGGTAGTACACAATTCGATTTTACTGTAGTGGACAAGGAAGGAAATGAAACACCGTTTGAAATTCACACAGATAAGGAAACTGTCGGAGAGGCTTTATCTGAGCTTGGGTTGATTGACGGAGAAGAAGGTCAATACGGTCTTTATGTAAAAACAGTAAACGGTATCACTGCCGATTATGATAAGGACGGTGTTTACTGGGCATTTTACGTTAATGATGAATATGCGTCCGCCGGTATTGATTCCACGGCTATAAAAGAGGGAGACAGCTACTCCCTGAGGATTGAGTAAATATGAAGCTTACAACAAAAGAGATTGCTGTATTCGGAGTGCTTGGAGCTATTATGTATGTTTCAAAGTTTATTATGGAAATCATACCTAATGTTCATCTGCTCGGCGTATTCACAATCGCATTCACGGTTGTATACAGAAAAAAAGCATTATATCCAATCTATATTTTTGTTGTTTTAACCGGTATTTTCTGTGGTTTTGCAGCGTGGTGGATTCCATATTTATATTTGTGGACGGTTCTTTGGGGTGCAGTAATGCTTCTTCCCAAGAAAATGCCTAAAAAAGTGCAGCCTGTCATTTATATGACAGTGTGCGCGCTGCATGGCTTTTTGTACGGGACCCTATACGCTCCGACACAGGCGATACTGTACGGACTTAGCTTTAAAGGAATGATAGCATGGATTATCGCGGGACTGCCATGGGACTGTATTCATGGTATAAGCAATTTCTTCTGCGGAATGTTGATTATGCCGGTTGTTTTAACATTAAGACTTGTAGAGGGGAATACAAATAAAAGCTGATATTAATACACAATACAAGCAATTCAAATCGTAAACATTATATATTACACACTAAAAGGGTGTCAGGGGTGTTCGTTCCTCAGACACCCTTTTGACAGCTTCGACGCATCTTTTGAAGAAAGGTAAAGTTAAATAATAAATATTGAAAATTTTATGAAATTATGTTATTATATAGGAAATATATTTAATAATACAGGAGTTGATAGTGAATGAAAAAAGGACGTATCAGTTTTTTGCTTGTTTTAACAATGCTGTTTTCGCTTGTATCTGCTCATGCTGAGCGCGATATCAGTATTTATGTGGACAATGCACAGCTAAAATGTGATGTTCCCGCGTTTATTGACAACGGCAGAACCATGGTGCCTATGCGCAACATCTTTGAAAGTCTGGGCGCTCAGGTATCCTGGGATGGTGAAACAAAAACAATTACAGCCCAAAAGCCTGATGTTAAAATCACTTTGCAGATAGATTCCACTGTATTGACAAAAAACGGAGCATCTGAAGAGTTAGATACAGTTCCGACTATTGTCAGTGATACAACATTCGTTCCTGTCAGAGCCGTTTCTCAGGCTTTAGGGGCAAATGTGAAATGGAATAATGAAGCTTATGCGGTTTATATTACGTCTGATTCAACAAACACAGGCGGGAATGATGAACCAAATGTATTGACGTATACTGAGGATGGCTTAACCATTTCGGTTGATCTGTCTGAGGCAGAAGCACACAAAGAAGTTGGCGGGGATACCGAACCTGTTGTAACGATGTATGCCCCGGACGGCAGAACACTTTCCGTTCCTCAGTCAGAGGTGGAAGCGTACAAGGGAGTCGGCTGGTATACCGAACCTGTTGTCATGATGTACGCTGCGGACGGCAGAACTCTTTATGTTGTTCAGTCAGAGGTAGAGGCATATAAAGGAGTTGGCTGGTACACCGAACCTGTTGTAACAATGTATGCTCCGGACGGCAGAACCCTCCCTGTTATTCGGTCAGAGGTAGAGGCATATAAAGGAGTTGGCTGGTACACCGAACCTGTTGTCATGATGTATGCCGCAGACGGCAGAACCACATATGCGCCTAAATCAGAGGTAGAAGCATATAAGCGTGTCGGTTGGTACACAGAGCCATACACACCTCCCAAGAGCAGTTCAGGCTCAGGCGGCTCAGGCTCAGCATCATACGGCGGCAGTACCCATGTGGGTTCTACCGTATATATCACACCTACAGGAGTACGCTATCATTACAGCGCATCCTGCGCAGGCAAGAATGCCAGAGCCACAACACTTTCCTCAGCTCAGGCAAGCGGATACACACCATGTAAAAAATGTGCGAGATAAAAGTTAATATAAGGAGGAGACAGAATGAAACAAAAACTATTTGCGTTATTAACAGCGGTATGTATGGCATTCACATTCGTACCGGCAGCTATGCTGACAGTGTCGGCGGAGGGCGATCCCGCTATCGTCCGGGCATACACTGAGAACGGAAACACCGTAGCAGAGCTTGAGAATACGGCTGGCGGCGTGCTTATTGCGGCAAAGTACATAAACGGTAAGCTTGAGAGCGTCAAGTATAAGGATGCCACGAACGACACGGTTATAATTGAAGGCATAGAAGCGAGCAGGGTATTCCTCTGGGATTCGCTTGAAGGAATGAAGCCTTTGTGTTCCGCATTCCCGATTGAGGCAGATATAGATCCGGGTGAAACACAGATACCGGGTGAGACACAGACACCGGGTGAGACACAAAAACCGGACGAGACACAGACACCGGGTGAGACACAAAAACCGGACGAGACACAAAAACCGGGCGAAACACAAACTCCGGTTGAGACACAGACACCTATACCTACACCTACAGCAACGCCTAAACCAAAGCCGACATTTGACCCGAGCCTTACGGCGGTAACGGGTGATATTGTTGTTCACAATGTGAAAAACGACGGTGAGTATCTTGATTTAAGCAAGGTTTCACTGACCTTTACGGCGAATGATGATTCGGCATTAACATATACTGCAATAATAGATGGAAATAGTTACGACATAGGTCTTACTCCGGGTCATACATATACAATTACGGCATCAGACAATGACGGCTACGCCCTATCGGAATTATCCGGCAGCTATACGCTTTCTGCTAACGGCACGGCTTCGTCCAAAAATATCCTGTTTACGGAAACAGTATCTGATATTCCGTTCAGCGCAACTGTCAAGGTAGGCGCGAAGAAGGAGTATGCGACCATAAGCGACGCTATCACGGCAATTAAGGCTATGAAAAACCGACCTGCGGGAGAAAACGGACGAGTAACTGTGGAAATTGACCAGGGCACATATCGTGAGCAGGTAATAGTTGACGCAAATTATGTTACGATGAAGGCGGCGGATGAAAATAAAAAGCCGACAATAACCTTCTATTACGGTATCGGTTACATCTATTATTCAGCGGGCGATAAAGGCTACTACAGCGAGGATTACGCGGTTGCGAAAATACGCAAGAGTAAGGTCGACAGATGGGGATGCGTTGTAAGAGTAACCGGCATGAACTTCATCGCGGAAAATATTATATTTGAAAATTCCTTTAACTGTAATATAGTACCTGAAGAATTGGCAGACGGAGTCGAAGCGGCAGGAGAAGGTGTATACAGCGATGTCAAGAATAAGCCTGACAGAACGGTTTCAGGCTATGACCCGAGAACAAAAGATTCCGCTACAGAAAGAGCGGCGGCATTTGCCGGTGACGGAAGAAATTATGAACTGTATCAGTGCGAGTTTATCTCCTCGCAGGATACTTTGTACACAGGCTATAACGGTTACTTCAAAAACTGTTATATTGAGGGCGGCACGGACTACATCTTCGGCGGAAATTCCGTAGTGTTTGATGGATGTACGCTCGCATGGCACGGCTATTCGGATAAGGCAACAGGCGGTTATATCACAGCCTGCAAGTCCGGCGGCGTTCCTACGGCGGGAGTGCCGGATCTTAACGCAAACGGATATTTGTTAAGCAACTGCACGGTTGCAAATTCCAAGTATTATAAGGATAATAAGTTCGCGGCAGGCAGCTGGGGACGAAACTGGGGCGGCGCAAACTGTCAGGTTGTGTTTGACGATGTTACAATCGCTAACGGTGTTGAAGTCCCCGGGGCATGGAGCAAAATGGGCGGTGAGCTTAACACGTCAATACTTTATGTAAATAACGTTCACCGCGCCGACGGAACCGTAATCGCAAGCACAAGCAACAGCTTTAATCCGAACGGTACAATGGCTGCTAAAGACTATACTGTAATGCATATGACAGATTACTTCGGTCCGGACTGGATCCCGGTACACTATACAGGCGGTATTAAAGAAAAGACAGAGTATACGACAACATGGTATTTTGGTCACTCAAACGGCGCTCCGGATTATAACTATGAGGGCAGCGGCCAGACAGTGGACATAAAAGGAACGACAGATTCAGAAACAGAACAAATCCTGCACGTTGACGCAAGCAATGGAAAATTTAATAACATAAATCGTGATGACGATTTATGTCAGGTAAATAACGGAACCACATTCACCATTCCGGTTGTAAACGGCTCGGTGATTACCTTTGACGGATATTACGAGACAGGAACTCTGACAATAAACGGAAAGGCGTTCAAAGACACTGAATCATATACATATGAGGGTGAAGCAGGCACGGTTGTAGCAACAGCAAACGGCGTGGGATGGATGTCCTACATCAGAGTGGTATCACCGATTACCCCTGCCGAACCGGCAGTTCCTGCCGAAACTCTGTATAAGCTGGATTTAAGCGACACTCCGACAGGTAATATCGCTGACGGCGGTGATGTTGCGGGACTGACAGCATCGCTTAAAACCGGTGTGGAAGGCGATATATCTGTAGCCGATACCGATTACGGCAAGGCTATTGAGATAAAGGATACGGCAGCCAATCAAAATTCTCTGATATGGACAGCTGATAGTCCAATATCGGAAGGCAGAGTTTCTGCGACAGTTAAATTTGTATCTAAAAATAACAGTAAAAATGCGGATATCGGATTTAACAAGATTAACGGCGGAAACTTGTACTTCCAGACAAAAGTAGGCGGTAAAAAGACAAAATTCTATATTGACAAAGGAGTTAAGGATGAGCAATTAACATTATCCAAGGATATAGAATATACTCTCGTAACAGATATTAATTATGATAAAAATACTGCTGACATGACGCTGTATAATGCAAGCGGCGCGGTAGTAACATCGGCGTCTATGTCTGATGTTGAGAATCACGGAATCACCAGTCTTGCGTCCGAATGGGCGGTTAAGAGCATAACGATTGCTCTGACTGCCGGCGGAAATACCAGCGGCACGGAAGACGATAATATTGACCTGCTGATAACAGATTACAAGGTGGAATACTGGTCCTCGGGCGGAGCGGAGGAGCCTAAGGCAACAGACGAACCAAAGGCAACGGAAGAACCCGCTCCAACAGATGATCCTAATGAGCTTCGCGCGTTCCCCGAAGCCGAGGGCGGCGGTAAGTATACCAAAGGCGCAAGAGGCGCAGACAATATAGAAGTGTATCACGTAACAAGTCTTGCAGACGACGGCACAGGCTCACTTCGTGACGCTGTTTCCAAAGGCGGACGTATTATTGTCTTTGACGTTGGTGGCATAATAGAACTTAAAAAGCAGTTAAATATAAAAGACGTAGATAACCTTACAATACTCGGTCAGACTGCGCCCGGTGACGGCATCACAATAACCGGCAGCGATGTGCTGCTCAGCAACGCCAACAATATCATTATGCGATATCTCAGGATACGTCCGACAGATTCGCAGGGCGGCGAGCCGGACGGTCTTGGCGGACGCTGGGTACACGATATTGTCCTTGACCACTGCTCTGTATCATGGGGTGTTGACGAGCTTCTGACGCTGTACGCAGGTTCTCTTGAGGATAAACTTAACGATCCGATAAAATATGCGAACAGAGACCCATCAAAGAATATCACAGTACAGAACTGTATAAGCGCGGAGAGCCTGAGAATGTCAAACCACTTCAAAGGCGCGCACGGTTACGGCGGTATTATAGGCGCGACAAACGGCACATATCACCACAACCTGTTCGCGCATCACGACAGCCGTAATCCTCGTGTGGACAGAAACATACAAGGAACGGATATGGTTAACAATGTCATATACGACTGGGGCAATAACAGCTGCTACGGCGCTGAACCGTATTCATATAACAGTAAAATCGCAACTCCGGAATACGTTTCCAGAATTAATATAAGAAATAACTACTATAAATACGGTCCGTCCACAAAAGAAAGTATACGCTCCAAAATTTTTGAAGCGACAAATGATGACAAGAACCTCAAATCGGATATATACATAAACGGAAACTATGTGTACGGCAATAACGCGGCGACCTCAAATAATACGTCGGACGAAAAGTATGTCAAAAACAGAGATAAGATGAATCTGCTTACATCGCCTATAGACATGGGTGTGTATGAAATTCCTACACAGACGGCTGAAGCGGCATTTAATGATGTTATGGCGAATGTCGGCGCGACGCTTCCGAAGCGCGACAGCATTGACGCGAGAATTGTTGCTGACGTTCAGAACGGAACAGGCAGAATTATAAACAGTATTGAAGAAGTCGGAGGATTTGAGGGAATAACAGAATCCAATCTCACATTTGAAATCCCGTCCGAGTGGAAAACTGCAAACAACATGGGCAGTGCGAAGGAAACAGATATAGTTGCAGACGGCAAGTGGGCAGGATATACGTGGATAGAAGCGTATGTAAACGACTGGACACAGGGGCAGAGCGCACCGACAAATCCCGACATCACGGTTACAGCGCCTGCCATTGCAAATACGGCAAGAGACTCGAAGTATGGTTCGGACGGTTTCTGGCAGGTAGCAAAGGAAGGTGAGAATGTAAAGTACACCGCCAAAGCAACGCCTAAGTCAGGAACAAGCATTACAAAGATAGAGCTTTATGACGGAACGACGCTTATTAAAACTGTGGAAGCTGCAGACATCAACGAAAATATCACTCTTGAAGCGGGCACGCATTATCTGACGTGTAAGGCATACAACAACAAAGGCGAAATAACAACCTCGCCGACATCAATCGTGTATGTGATAAAGGACGCTAATCCTAACAGCTCTTTTACGCTCAAGGAAATAGGTAAAACAGCGTTTCCGAATAATAGCGGTATATGGGAAAAGGACGGCATAACGTACATCGGCGGCAGCGGACTTATAGGCGGCACGTCCGACGCGTTCACCTACTGGTCGAACCCCGTAAATGGCAATTTCACATTCTCCGTGAAGGTTGAGAGCATTCCGAAATATGAAAACGGCGCTTATTGCGGCATTATGTTCCGTGAAAGTCTTGACGCGGATTCGAGAATGGTAATGCTTTCGGACGGCTGGAGAAAATACGGCGAAAATATCATGGCTCCGAGACGTACTGCGAAGGGTGGTACACTTACGGACGGCTGGCTCAAGGACGCAAGCGGAAAGGAAGTTAAGAATGAGGGCAGCTATGATACGTCAGATGCAAGCAAAAATCTTGCGTTGCCGTCATATTTGAAAGTTGAACGTAAAGACGATAAGTTAATACTTTCTGTTTCAAATGATGGTGATAACTGGACAAATAACATACGTCAGCCGCTCGAAATAGATATAAGCGATTGGAGCCAAGACGCGTATATCGGACTTGCAATAGACAGTATACACGGCTCATCCTCCGAAGCGGCGCCGATGCTTCCGTGGTACTCGATAGGCTCGTTCTCAGATATAAAACTGAACTGAGTATCGCAATAAAACGGTTACGCTTAACGCAGACTGAAATAAAAACTAAATAAAAATTCCGAAAGACATCATTTTTGTAAATGGTGTCTTTTGTTTTATATGACGGTATATATTTATAATATAAGTGAAAAGATAGATATGTCGAAAGGGGAGATAATATGTCGGAAATAAATGACTATAATTTAACAGTGCAGGCGGCGATAAATGAACTTGCGCAGGTGACCGGTGTAACGGAGACAATGAAGAAGAAAGACCCTGAAAGGTATGAAATGCTTATGAACACATTCCGGGATATCGCGGAGAAAACGGTATCATCAAGTATGTAGCAGATATGCCGTCCCCTACGAACGAGATTTTGCGGCTGCGGTTGTAGGGGCTGGCGCCCTCGACAGCCCGTGGGCGAACCATGTTCGCCCGAACAAATGTCCCGCAGATATGATTCGGGTTGACAGGGGGACAGTTCTCCTGTCATAAGTGTATGACAGAGAGAACCGTCCCCGCAGTCAACCCTTGTGCATATAAATTTCAATTTTTTGCAACCTTTCAGTCCTTTAAAAAGTATTATATATGATATGAGGAAAATTACGGTGGTAAAAGAACTAAAAAAACCCCGATAAAATATTGCTTAAAATCGAATAATATTGTATAATAAACTATATAGGATTAAGAGGTGATATTTTTGAAGATAAAAAGCGTAGCAAAAAAATCCGTCATGCTTATGGAGTTTGACTGGTTTCTGTTTATTATAACAATTCTTCTTTCAGTTTTCGGTATAGTGATGATATATTCCGCGACTCGTTCGCTTCAGACAAATTTAAATGTATTTGTACAGTCGGGAGCGCTTATTCTCGGTTGTGCCATGATGCTTATAACATGTTTTTTCGATTATGAACAGCTTAAAAATCTTATTAAGCCTATATATATTTTCTCCGTGGCAATACTTATTCTTGTGCTGCTAATCGGTATAGGAACAAACGAATGGGGCGCGAAAAGCTGGATACGATTCGGTCCGATTGGTATTCAGCCGTCGGAAATTGCGAAGGTTTGCTTTGTCATAACCTTTTCATATCACCTTTCGAAGGTGCATGACGATATCAATAAGCCGCTTGTGATACTGGGTCTGCTTCTTCATATAGGAGTATTACTCGGTCTTATTGCTCTTCAGCCGGACTTCGGTTCTGCGATGGTGTTTGTGTTTATATTCATATGTCTTATGTTCACGGCAAAACTGTCTTATAAATATATTATATCTGTCGGAGTTCTTGCTGCTGCCTCAGTGCCGCTTATTTATAAGTATGTGCTTGAGGATTATCAGAGAAATCGTATCTTAGCATTTTTCAATCCTGAAAGCGATCCGCGCGGAAGCGGTTTCCACGTTATACAGTCGAAGATTGCCGTAGGTACCGGACAAGTCTGGGGCAAGGGCTATTTGCAGGGTATACAGAATCAGATGGGATATCTTCCCGAAAAGCATACAGACTTTATTTTCAGCGTTATAAGCGAGGAATTGGGCTTTATCGGTGCGGTTGTTGTAGTTGGCGCGCTTTTCTTCCTGATATATAAATGCTTTAAAACAGCGCAAAAGGCGGACAACGCTTTCGGCAGATATATCTGTGTGGGCGTTGGCGCGATGATGCTGTTCCACGTTTTTGAGAATGTCGGAATGTGTATAGGTCTTATGCCTGTTACCGGTATTCCTCTGCCGTTTCTGAGCTACGGCGGCACGTCATTGGTTGTTAATATGGTCGCCGTCGGGCTGGTGCTGAGCGTATCGTATCATAATAAACCGCGAAGCGTGTTTGATGTGTATTAAAGTGATTTTCACTTGAAATTATATATGGATAAAGGATAACATATATTAAATATTTAAATTAAGGAGATTTTTATATGAAAAAAGTTATTTCAGTTTTACTGACTATATCAATGCTTTGCGCAGCCGTGTCTGTGGCAGGTGAAGTAAATAAAAAGATACCCGGTCAGAACGGAATTCTATACAGCCAGGATTCTACGACAAGACAGATGGAAACTCTCAATCGCGGACTATACATACAAAACACCGCAGGAGGAAACTACCTGTCATGGCGTTTATTTGCTGAGGAGGATATGGTGTACGGTACTGCCCGGAGCAATGTAGCATTTAAGATTTACAAAAATGGAACACATATTGCAACCGAGGAGTTTTCCACGAACTACACCGATGAGAGCGGTAAAATTACGGACACTTATTCTGTTGCGCCGGTTGTAAACGGCGTTGAGGGCGATAAGTGCGCAGAGGTAACGCCAAAATCAGGTACATATTTTGATATACCTGTTGAAAAACCGGCGGCGGTAAGCTTACCGAGAGTCATATCCTATAGAACATCAAGAGAAACAAAGGCAACAAATCATTTTACAAAGCTTGCAGCCGGTCAGCCGGATAGCGATAGTGATATAATAGACGATTGGAGAAATGAGGAGACGGCTTATACAGATTACAATTATACAATAGGCGATACTTCCGTAGGCGACGTTGACGGCGACGGAGAGTACGAGCTTATTGTAAAATGGGACTGTAATGCCCAGGACAACTCGCTTTTGGGAGTTACCGGCAATGTCTATATTGACGCGTACAAAATGGATGGAACAGGTAAAAAGCTGTGGCGCATCGATTTAGGTACAAATATAAGAGCGGGCGCGCATTACACGCAGTTTTTAGTATATGACTTTGACGGAGACGGCAAAGCTGAAGTAATGTGTAAAACAGCGCCCGGTTCAAAGGACAGTAATGGCGATTATGTAACAAAGGCGAGCCATGTAAAAGAAATACAAAATGTTTCAGACGCGGATAATGAAGCGGATTTACGTAATGGCAGCGGATACATACTCGAGGGAGAAGAATATTTCACGGTATTTAACGGTTTGACGGGTGTGGCTATGGACACCATTTACTATCCCGTGCAGAGGGTAAGCGCGGCGGTATGGGGCGATACCTACGGAAACCGCCTTGACAGATATATCGCAAGCGTTGCATATCTCGACGGAGAAAAGCCGTACGCGGTTTATATGCGCGGATATTATTTCGGACAGAGTAATAGGCAGCGCACAGGTATTTGCGCGATAGACTATACAGACGGCAAATTGAACTGCGATTATATCTTTGATACGGAAAAGGGTCAGCCGGGTTATTATGAAGGCGCATATCAGTATGTCGGACAGGGTAACCATAACTGTACTGTGGCAGACGTGGATAATGACGGTAAGGACGAATTTATCACAGGCGCGCTTTGTATGGAGGTTAATGACAACAATGAGTTTAAGCCGCGCTGGTGTACATATTTGCAGCATGGTGACGCGCTACATATAGGTAACTATGACCCGACGAATAATTTTCTTGAATTCTTTACTGTACATGAGGATGGCAACTGGATAAATAATCTGAGCGGCAAAGACGTTACATTGGACTTCGGTATGTCTGTAATTAACGCTAATACAGGTGAAATAGTATTCCATCAGCCGGCAAGCAATGATACGGGCAGAGGCATGATGGCAAATATCGGCGCCGGCGGATATTATCAGATAACCTCTTCTGCCGGAAACTACCGCGCGGACGGCGGTGAAAGCTTTACTGAAGCCAGCTACGGAATGAGCCAGAACTTCCGTATATTCTGGGACGGTGACCTGTACGATGAGCTTCTTGACGGAACAAGCATAACTGACTGGGATGGTTCAAGAATGAAGTCAATATTCAATGCTACAGGCTGTACGCGCGTAGTGGCGAATGATTCCAAAAACACTCCGGCGCTACAGGCGGACTTGTTCGGCGACTGGCGCGAGGAGGTTGTGTATCCTACATCGGACAATGAAAATCTACGTGTGTTCGCTACAGATATATCGACAGAATATAAGCTGAAAACGCTTATGTCAGACGGTATATACAGAAGCGGAGTTGCAGCTGAGCAGACAGCATACAATCAGCCGCCGCATGTAAGTATGTACATGGACAAACAGGTTATTGAGGGTGAATTTAATAAGATTGAAATAGTACAGCCGCCGGTAAAAACTGAGTATGTAAAGGGTCAGCAGTTTGACATAACAGGACTTGAAGTGCGCGGAGTTACAACGAGCGGAAAAATAGTAGACCTTGATAGTTTCACATTAAGCGGCTTTGATTCGAACACTGTAGGTTATCAGACTGTTAAGGTGAAGTCCGGAGATGTGGAAGGTGAATTTCAGGTTGTAGTTCGCGACGGAGAAACGTACTACAGTGATAATTTTGAAAGCTACACAAAAAGCAGCATTACAATGACGAAGCAAAGCAGAATCGCTCAGGAACAGACGCTGGGGAATTTAAATCTTGCAATCGGTGCGCGTAGCAGTGGCGGCGATAACAAGAGCGGCTTTGATATAGAACAACGCGATAATAATGTAATCTTGAACGCTATAGCAGGAAACTATGCAAGCGTAAAGCGAGGCGCATCATTCACTTTTAATTCTGAATGTAACATTCCGGTCTTCACGAGTCTCGGAGCAAATGAAAAATTGATAATAGATTTTTCGGCTTACTATAACAGTGACAGATCCGGCATGCAGATATACGGGGTAACAAATTCGACCGAGGGCACATCAGATAAAATGCCGTATGACCCGTATTTGTCCGTAAATCAAAACAGCGAAATCCCGCTTAAGGAATGGATTGAGGTAAAAATTGAAATTGATAATTCCATGAATGCTGTTTTAACAATAACTGACGCAGACGGAAAGATAGTTTCAACGAAGAACTTTAAAACTGAAAAAACGGCGATTGATAAGTTTGCATTTTATGTGGCAAGCGCATCTGCAAACGATGCTGCGATTCAGACAGATATAGGCGCGCTATCTGTATCAAAGATAGACACTACTGTGCCTGTACCGACACTAACTCCAACAGCGACACCGACTATAATACCAACGGAAACACCAACGGCGGTGCCAACATCAAGTCCGAGCATAGATCCGACAGCGGTGCCAACGGATACACCAAGTCCAACGGAGACAGTAATACCGACGCCGGATACAACACCTACTGTAACACCAACAGAGAATCCTACATCAAGCCCGAGCGTGATTCCAACAGAGAGTCCATCACCGAGTCCGAGTGTGATACCGACAGAGAGTCCCTTACCAAGTCCGAGCATAGATCCGGAAGAGAGCCCGACACCGACACCGGGTGAATCAACAACTCCGATTGAAACGCCAAATCCGAGCCGGACCCCGGTTCCGGATGCTCCGTATATCCACATTTCATCTCCCTCGTTTACACATAATGAGGGTATACTCAAAGGAGAGGTTAAGGCAAGACTCAGAAATTATGACGGTGACGCGGTTCTTATTCTTGCTCTATATGATAACGATAACAGACTGATTGGTGTTCAATCAGCAGACGCGGATGGCGAAGTGACTTTTAATGTAGAATCAGACGATGTTACGGAATTCAGCTATAAAGTTTTTGCATGGGAGAATTTTGACGGACAAAAACCTGTGTGCGCATATGGGTCAAAAGCTACGAAAGCTGATTAATTTTGTATATAATTCATAAAGATTACTTGAAAACCTGAGGAATATATAGTAAAATATAAGTAGTATTATATATTTTGAAGGGAGAGTAAATTATGAAAAAACGATTAATCAGTATAATCGTGAGTACGGCGATGACAATGTCAGCATTTGCTGCCCTTGCTGTTCCGGTGGGAGTTTCAGCGGCGGATAATGACGGCGCGCGGCAGATGGAGAAGTTGAACCGCGGACTCGTGGCGGTCAAGACCGGCAAAAGCGGCAATGGAGTTTATTTGTCATGGAGACTTTTAGGTGATGAAAGCCTTTCAAATCAGGCATTCGCTATTTATAAGAATAACAAAACAGATCCTATATATACGACAGCAGCAGACGGCGCGACCAACTACACGGACCCGAACGGCACAGCGACAGACAAATACAAGGTTTTGCCGGTCGGAGCGTCGGAAGCGCAGATTGCGGCAGAGCCTGCGGTAACTCCATGGGATGGCAGTCACTATGCAAACTACGGTGACAGCACATATGCGTTAAATCAGACATCATATATAGATATTCCCGTATCACCGCCGGGAACAATATACGAGCCTAACGATATGAGCGTAGGCGACCTTGACGGCGACGGTGAATATGAATATATTTTGAAATGGGACCCGTCAGACTCTCAGGATAATTCCTATCCAGGAAAAACAAGCAATGTATATATAGACGCGTACGAACTTGACGGAACGCTTATGTGGAGATTGGATTTAGGCTGTAATATCCGCGCGGGCGCGCATTATACGCAGTTTATGGTATACGACTTTGACGGTGACGGTTGCGCTGAGATTGCGTTCAAAACTGCGCCCGGTTCAAAGGATGGAAACGGAAATTACGTTTCGGCTGTAGGAAACAATATTACAGCAGGAGATGATAGCAAGGATTACAGAACAATATCGGACTCAAACACTGATGGTATGGTTTTGAGCGGTCCGGAGTGGCTCACGATATTCAACGGAAAGACCGGCGCGGCAATGCAGACAGTTGATTATGATCCGCCCAGAAGCATAAAACCACAGTCGAGCAAAAGTAGCGGCTGGGGAGATGACTACGGTAACAGAAGTGAGAGATATCTTGCGGGTGTGGCATATCTTGACGGAAAAACTCCAAGTCTTATTGAGTGCCGCGGATATTATACATACGCGTATGTCACAGCATACACATGGGACGGAACAAACCTGACCGAGCAGTGGATAAGCAAGAATGAAAACGGAAACAGCTGGGTAGAGGACGGTAAAGGAAATAAAATCAGAACCTCGAAGAATAAATACTCTCTCTACGGACAGGGCGCGCACAGCATTTCAGTAGCAGACGTGGATAACGACGGTTATGACGAAATCATATTCGGTTCGGCTGTGCTTGACCATGACGGTACAGTTCTCTATTCCGACGGACGCGGTCACGGTGACGCGCTTCATGTTTCAGACTTTGATAATGACGGTAACCAGGAAATTTTCATGGTGCACGAGGAAGGTAAAGGTACGAAAGGAACTATTCCGTACGCTATTGATATAAAAAGATATACTAACGGAACTATGACAGATGTCATGAAACAGGGAGCTGAGGGAGACGTAGGCAGAGGAATTATTGGTAACTTTGTCGATCAATCCGATGCAACGGCTGTGTTCTGGTCATCATCAGTTAACGGTGTGTTTAAACAGGACGGAACAACATATAACAATATGACTTCAAGACCTGCAAATGGCACTTCGTTTATCAATTTCGGTATTTACTGGGACGGTTCTCTTGACTGGGATTTGCTTGATTCTAACATGTTGGGCAAGCTTACACCTACAGGAATGAAGAGATTCCTATGGGGAAGAAATAACGCGTCATATTTCCCGGGCGCGTCAGCGAATAATGATTCAAAGAATACTCCGTGTCTCTCGGCTGATATATTCGGTGACTGGAGAGAAGAAGTGATTTTCAAAACAGGTAATGATAATTTAAGAATATATATGTCATGCCTACCTACCGATTACCGTCTGACGACGCTTATGCATGACAGCCAGTACCGCTGCGCGGTTGCATGGCAGAACGTAGGTTATAACCAGCCGCCGCACACAAGCTATTATATCGGTTCAGCATCACTGGCAAGCGGTAAGAATTATCTTGACCCGGCAGTTGAATTCACAAAGGTATATTATCCGGGAAGTGTTGCATTTATAAACAGAATTGCGGATACTCTTGAGATAAGTGACGGAATGCTCAAGGGAGATATTCAGGCAAAGCTTGAAAATTATGATGATAAAGCGAAGCTTATTCTTGCTGTATATGATGATAATAAACTGATTGATATTCAGTTAAAAGACGCGGACGGAGAAGTGACATTTAATGTGGAAATACCTGACGTAACAGTATACAATTATAAAATCATGGCATGGAATGATTTGAAAAACTGCGAACCTTTATGTGAGTATAAATCGAAATAAACATTAAAGTCCTGTTTATCGGACACCGTATTATATATAATATAATCATGATAACGGTAGCATGAGGATAACGTGAAAAATGAGCAGCGCATCTCACCCTTTTTCGGAACCCAACGTATCCGCATACGACTGCGTTCCTCAAAAGGGCAATCTGCTTGCTCCCCGGTTGCATGGGCGAGCAGCAAATGTAATTTGTGACCAGCCTTTCCCACGTTATAATCTGTGTCGCTGCAAGGCAGCGGAATGGAGGATAAAACAGTGATTATATTAGGTTCAATTTTACTCAGTGCCGGCATGACAATGCTGTTGGTGCTAAAAATAAAAGAATAAAAATTGAGCGTATCAAATTTTGGTACGCTCAATTTTTGTCTGTTCATAATTTCCGTATTTCACACACATTTCCCAAGCGGCATATAATACATCATGAAATAATCAAGGAGGTCAGGAAAATGTGCGGAATATGCGGATTTATAAATTTTAAGACAAACCTTGTAAAAGACGAGGCAAAAAACAAAGCAATCGCTCATAGTATGGCGGAAAGTATACGTCACCGCGGACCTGATTCATGGGGTGAATGGGCAGGGGAGCATATAGTTTTTGCTCACAGCCGTCTGGCGGTTATAGATGTTGAAAACGGACTTCAGCCGATGAAGCGTACCGTGGCAGGTCATGAATTTGTGATTACATATAACGGTGAACTGTATAATACATCCGATTTGAGAGATAAACTCATTTCCTACGGCTATGAGTTCACTACCACTTCCGATACAGAGGTGCTTCTGTACGCATACATACATTACGGTGAAAAATGCGCCCAAATGCTTAATGGGATATACGCGTTTGTAATCTGGGATTCCATGCGTCAAAGAGTTTTTGCATGCCGTGACAGGTTCGGCGTAAAGCCGTTTTTTTATACAGTAAAAGACGATGTGACGGTATTCGCATCGGAGCTTAAAGCGCTGTTCAAATACCCAGGTATAGAGCCTGAGCTTGATAAAACGGGTCTGTGTGAGCTGTTTGCCCTGAGCCCTGCCAGAACTCAGGGTATCGGAGTGTTCAGGGACGTTCTGGAGCTGCGGCCGGCGCGCTATATGATTATAGACCGCGGCGGTACAAGAATAAAAAAATACTGGTCACTTAAAAGTCATGAGCATACCGATAACTATGAGGATACCATTGATAATGTCCGTTCGCTTGTGTATGACACGGTAAAGCGTCAGCTTATTTCAGATGTGCCGATTGCAACATTTCTTTCAGGAGGTCTGGATTCAAGCGTGATAACGGCAATCGGGGCAATGGAAAAGGCAAAAAAAGGAGAGCGTCTTTCTACCTATTCGTTCGATTATGAGGGGAATAATAAGTATTTCAAAGCGTCGCGCTTCCAGCCTGACAGCGACAGCCAATGGGTGCCGCGTATGGTGGAGGAATTTAACACAAACCATACATATCTTGTATGTCCGAACAGCGCCCTAACTGAGCTTTTAGAGGAGGCTTTAAAGGCTAAGGATTTACCGGGTATGGCGGATGTTGACGCGTCGCTTCTGTATTTCTGCCGTGAAGTGAAGAAAAACCACACGGTTGTTCTGTCAGGAGAATGTTCGGATGAAATTTTCGGCGGATACCCGTGGTTTCGTGAGAAGAAAGCGTTTGAAACTCCCGCGTTCCCGTGGTGTTATGACTTATCGCTGCGTAATAATATCCTTCTTCCGTCTGTCCGCGAAACGCTTGACCTTGACGGATATTCACGTATGCGCTACGATGAAAGTATAGCAGAGGTTCCCGTGTTTGACGGTGACAGCGCAGAAGAAAAGCGCCGCCGTGAGATTTCATATCTGAATATAAACTGGTTCATGACAAATCTTCTGGATAGAAAGGACAGAATGAGCATGGCGAGCGGGTTAGAGGTCAGAGTGCCGTTCTGCGACCACCGCCTTGTTGAATATGTATGGAACATTCCGTGGGAAATGAAGAATAAGGATAACGTATCAAAAAATGTCCTGCGTGAGGCGGCAAAGGGAATTTTGCCGGAGGATGTCAGACTCAGGAAAAAGAGCCCGTATCCGAAAACTCATAATCCGCATTATGAGGAAGCGGCAAAGGAATTGCTTGATGGAGTTATTTCCAACCCGAACGCGCCTATTCTGTCGCTTTGCGACAGGGAAAAGCTCCGGGCGCTGCTTAACGGTTCGTCTGATTACGGAAAGCCGTTCTTCGGTCAGCTTATGGCAGGGCCGCAGTTTATCGGTTATATTCTGCAAATGAACTATCTGCTTAAGGATTATAAAGTGAAAATAATGTAAATTATAGTATTCGCAAAGCGAATACCGGTGTACGGCGTGCCGAAAAATGTAACAAGACACATTAATGCGGTAATAGCTCGTCCTGTTGCCGTGGGTAACATCCTCTCACACCCCGGAGAGCGAGGTGTTACGGGGTGTTCGAGGATATCACCCACAGCAACTCCGATGTTTATCGCACACGCACAAACTACAATTTATCTCAGTTAATAATTTTTCCAAGCGCTTTTTTCAATGTGTATCCGAGATATGCTGCAATAAGCGATTTAGCTATGTCAAACGGTATAAACGGTATTACGCATGAAAGAAGCGCTCCTGATAAATTCACTTTTTGGACAAGCATAAACTGTATCGTTCCGAGCGCGTAGCCTATAATTGCTCCGCCTGAACATACAAAGAACATTTTAAGCATAGCAAGCCATTTATTCTGTGGAACTTTTGTAGTCAGTATTCCGATAAAAAGCGCCATAAATATGTATGACCAGATATATCCGCCGGTGGGACCTAAAAGCACCTGAAACCCACCTCTGAAGTTTGAGAATACCGGCAGACCTACAGTACCGAGCAGAATAAATATTGCTACCGAAGCAGTACCCTTTTTCGGACCCAGTATTATAGCTACAAGGAAAACCCCGAGAAATCCAAGCGTTACGGGTACAATACCCGTCGGTATAGTTATCATCGAAAATACACATAAAATCGCCGCGAATACCGCGCAGACTGTTATTGTTTTTGTTTTCATATACTTCCTCCACAAGTAAGTTTTTTCTTAGTATAATATATAAAATGGAATTTGTCAACCATTAAAATAAAATTAAGGTTTACAATTTAAATATTTACTTTTTATTGATAAGATGGTATAATAACCTCACGGCATAAACCAAATCAAAGATTTGGATGCCTGAGAGAACATTGTATCATACTTTGCATGCCACAATGCGAAGTTCCTTCGCAAGCGGCATCGACTGCTGCGCAGTCTGCAAATATATGATATAATAACCTCACGGTGTTACCAAAGGCAGAGCCTTTGACACCTGAGAGAACATTGAATCATACTTTGCGTGCCACAATGCGAAGTTCCTTCGCAAGCGGCATCGACTGCTGCGCAGTCTGCAAATATATGGTATAATAACCTCACGGCATAAACCAAATCAAAGATTTGGATGCCTGAGAGAACATTGAATCATACTTTGCATGCCACAATGCGAAGTTCCTTCGCAAGCGGCACCGACTGCTACGCAGTCTGCAAATATATGGTATAATTTACTATATGTGAGCGGAAAGGATACTAATATGAAAATACCACAGGACAGCGTAATTTTATTAAGCTTTGTTAACACGAAGCTCCGCGACTTTTATGAAAGCTTTGAAGAAATGTGCTCCGATATGGAGCTTGATAAGGGCGAGATTGAAAGTAAACTCGCTCTGATTGGATACGAATATAAAAAAGAACGCAATCAGTTCGTTTAATATTTGAGAGGAATAGGTTATGAGGGAAACGGAAATCAAAAGTATTATAGATGAAAAAACGTATTTAAAAGCGGAAAAAGCATTTAAATGGGACAGCATAAGAGAGCAGGAAAATCATTATTACACAGATGATAACGGGGTATTGAGAGAGCGCCGTGTTATGGTGCGCGTAAGAGTTGTTGAGGGAATTTCAAAAATACAGGTTAAGCTGCATAAGAATAAAAACAGCCCTCTGCAGATTTGCGAAGAAACGGAATTTGATATTGATGAAGTTCCTGAAATAATAGACAAGGAAACCGCGAAGAAAATCACCGGCATGGACGTAGGACTACTGCGCCGCATGGGATGCTCTGTGACGCTGAGACACAGCATGGAGCATAACGGTTCTGAGCTTTGTTTAGATAAAACAACGTATTTCGGCAAAACGGATTATGAGGTTGAAGTCGAATACGAAGAAAAAATGAGCGCGGATATTCTTATGAAGCTAACATCTCTGGGGATATTGTTTAATAAGAAATGCATAGGTAAATTTTCTCGTTTTCTTGACGAGTATTTAAAGCAGTAAATAAGCTATCCGGAAAGAGACAGCCTCTTGATAGGCGGATTGAATTTGGATACAGAACGGACAAAACTCACCCGACGGCGTACGAGGGTACTCCGAGTGGTGAGTTTTGTTCGTAGTTAAACGGTCTGCGCTAAATGCAACCGCCTATCCATGCGGTTTTATAATCTTTTTAATTCGTTGTTTCAGTGTCAGATACGCAAGATTGAGTTTTGAAGTCTGCCGCGCAATGTCGGCGTTCGCTCTTGCATTTATCATTTCGGTAAAACGCTCTGCCATGAGGTAATAGACGCGCTTCTTATAGTGATTAATACTGTCGTTAAAGTCATCATCTGAGGTGATATATTCATTCACGTCAAACAGCGTCACGTTTTCCAAGCCCTCAAATTCACGGCGTATAGCGCTGTTTAATTTCTTATGGTCGTTATGGCGGTCATTCCACGCTTCCAGGATATTATCCTTGTATTCTTTTTCACAGCCCAGAAGAATAACAAGCTGAGTGCCTTTTTTTATATGCTCATAAATAAACCGCAAATTCTTTGCCGTTTCTTCAGGCGTGAGCCTGCCTATAAATTCATATTCATCGGCAATCTTCTCTAAATCCTGTCTTTTAAATGTGCAATTAGCGGTGTATACCTCTTTTTTAAGATATTTATCCCACATTTTTGCATCCGTGAGCGGATACGTATATTCGCCGAACGCGAATATCTGACCGCCGTCCTTTTTCCTGTAAAGACCTAAATTGGCGTCTGTAAGAATGCTTATAAAAATCATGCCGTAATTATTTTTATAAATGTTATCAGGGAACATTTCACTGTCGCATACCGGCAGCGCGCAAAGCTCATTGATTTGTTCCTTTGTGATTGAGTACGATTCCACAATCTGCGTTGTGTGGTTCATGCCCTCAATAGTCACTCCGAATGACTGTTTTTCACGGCTGACATAGGTAAATTCACAGTCGAACATATCCTCATTTTTGATAAATGAGAATATCTGGTTAAGGTCACACGGACCTTTCATAAGTACTTTAAAATCAGCGGTTTTTATATCCTCAAATTCGTTATCTGTAGTCCGTATATTTTGATTTATCCACGTTACTTTTGGCTCGTCTTTGCCTATTTTAACAGACACATCTCCGACTACATTAAGCTCAGGAAAACCGAGATATTCATATGTATACTGCTCCAGTCCCATACCGAGAGTACGGCAGGAAAACAGCAAATGAATAACTCTGTTATCCTTTACCGCGTAAAATCCGACAATACCGTAATCGCCGTATTTATCGCGCGCGGTAATATATCCGCAATCGGCACCGTTATCCTCAAAAAGAGATTTTAACTCCTCTTTTGAGGAACGCACCTTAGTGAAATTAAGCTGATTAGCGCGGAAAATAAGCTCATGCAGCCTGTCAAGATTTTGCATACAATCTGTATGAAATTCAACATGAATATCGGACTGACGCAAAAACTCTTCGTTTGAGCTCATAGATGAACGGATTTGATTCTTTTTCTGAAGCACCTTATAGCTTTCGAGGCGAGACAAATTTTCGTCGCTCTTGTCAAGCTTGGATATTTCTTCATATAGCGCGTCAAGCGAATCGGGGAGAGCGGTCATAATATCCGGACAATAATACTTTGCCTCCTCAAGATTTTGAATGTTATCATCAATGAAAAGCACATTCGCGCTGCGCAAATTCATGCTGTCAATTGTACCTTTAATTCGCTGCCCCTTAGGCTGCCAGTTTATCGAGTTAAAGACAAAATACTTGTCCATATCCCATTCTTTAAGCTTATCAATACACGGCTTTTCATCGTTCTTTGAACAGATGGAGTTCACAATTCCTTTTTTAGACGACATCAAAACAAGGTCGCGCGCTTTAGGTATAGGCACGACCTTTTCTTCAGAAACAGTACCTTTCCAGAATGTTTCGTCAAGATCCCATATTATAAGTTTGATTTTCGATACATCCTCAACCACTGTAAATCCCCATTCATTCTCACAAATACTGGCACAAATTCCAACGCGGAAAAGAAGCAAGCAGATTGCCATTTTGAGGAACGCCGACGTATGCTTATACTTCAAGTTCCGATAAAGGGTGATATGCGCCGCTTATTTTTCGCGTTAATCACGACTTGAAAATTATATCATCCCTACTAGGTCCGTTTGATACTATCTTAATAGGAACTTCAAGCTCCTTTTCAATAAATTCTATATAGTTTCTGCAGTTTTCAGGCAAATCCTCGTATTTCTTTATGCCTCTGATATCCTGCTTCCAGCCCGGTAACACTTTAAGTACAGGCTTAGCGCGGTTAAGCTTGCCGGTTGTGGGGAAGTCTCTTATGACCTTGCCGTCAACCTCATATCCGATGCATACAGGTATTTCATCAAGATAGCCCAATACGTCAAGCACGGTAAATGCAACCTGTGTTGTGCCCTGAACACGGCAGCCGTAGCGTGAAGCCACACAGTCGAACCAACCCATACGTCTCGGTCTGCCTGTAGTCGCGCCAAATTCGCCGCCGTCACCGCCGCGTCTTCTTAGCTCGTCCGCCTCTTCGCCGAATATCTCGGAAACGAACGCGCCCGCGCCTACAGCTGACGAGTACGCCTTAACAACCGTGATTATTTCCTTTATCTCATACGGAGGAATACCTGCGCCCACAGCGCCGTAACCGGCAAGAGTGGATGATGATGTTGTCATCGGATAAATACCGAAATCAGGGTCTTTAAGTGAACCCAATTGTCCCTCCAAAAGAATATTCTTGCCGCTCTTTATAGCCTCATGCATAAAAGCAACTGAGTCGATAACATACGGCTCAATCATCTTCGCATAGTCTTTAAGAGTCGCATATAATTTATCGGCATCAAGTAGCGGCTTGTGATAGATATGCTCTAATATGAGGTTCTTTACCTCAAGCACATTCTTAATCTTTTCTTTAAGCGCTTCCTCCTCAAACAGCTCCCATACCTGGAAACCTATCTTAGAAAACTTGTCCGAGAAGAACGGAGCGATACCTGATTTTGTCGAACCAAACTGCCTGTCACTAAGTCTTTCCTCCTCGTACTGGTCGAAAAGCTTATGATAGGGCATAAGAACCTGCGCTCTTTCCGAAACGACAATATTCGGCTTCGGAACACCGCGGCTTACCACCTCGTCTATTTCTTTTACAAGCTCCGGAATATCAAGCGCAACACCGTTGCCTATCATATTTGTAACATTCTGATTAAACGAGCCTGACGGAAGAAGATGCAGCGCAAATTTTCCGTAGTCATTTATGATGGTATGTCCCGCGTTTGCTCCGCCCTGAAAACGGATTACTATATCGCTGTCAGCGGCGAGCATATCGGTGATTTTACCCTTTCCCTCGTCGCCCCAGTTTGCGCCTACTATTGCCTTTACCATAATTATTCCTCCTGTATACTGTTATTCTATTACAAGCTCTATTTTTGTCGTTTGCCCTGAAATTGTAACCGTGTCACTCTGCGGTGTATAGGTATAATCCACACTTGGATATGACCTTGACCATGAGTCAACTATATTTCCGTCCGCGTCGAGACAGTTAAAAGTTACGTTGACTGATCCTCTTCCCTCCATGAAAGTATTTAGTGTATACGCTACAACATAGTTACCGCTTGCGTCCTTATCGATTGACTCGAACCTAAAATTTTTCATGAAATGCTCTTGTTGCTCACGCATATAGTCATATTCTATCGTGTATTTCAGTGGCGGTGCTTCTGTCACTGTCGGTTCAGCGGTTTCTTCAGATGCAGCTGAATTCCGTGAGGTGATTAAAACCGATCTCGAATCACTATCCCATTGAACATCGCATTTACTCAGTTCCGCAACTGCTCTTACCGGAACCATGGTACGTTCACCGATAATCATCGGAGGAACGTCAAGATCAACCGACGTGGCAACTATGCTCATGTTGTTATAGATAGCTGAACCGTTTCCAACCCACATCGTTATTATTACATCTTTTGTTGTTGCTGATATGGTCTGAGTTTCACCGTACCAGTCAACGTCATAGCCGAGCGCTTCAAATATCGCGCGGAACGGCACCAGTGTGCGTTCTTCGACAATTTGAGGCGGAACGTCAAACGCAATTTCCTGTCCGTCAAGCAGTACTTTCACATCCTCGCCTTCGCCGCTGACTGCACAAACCACCGTGAACAGCATTGTGAGTGTTAAAATTACGGATAATAGTTTTTTCATGGCTTACCTCCTTTTAAGTTCCAAACGCTCTCAGGAATTCATCGAGACAAGTCAACAGGGCGCAGACGTATGCGGATACTTCAAGCCCTGTTTAACGAAGTGTTCAGCGGATTTATGAGAGCGATTTTAAACGTTGATTTCTACTTCTATGCCCAATAAATCTTTATTTTTCTCCAGAACAGGTTCCACGTAATCAGAAAGGAAGTCTTCAACCTGCTGCGGTGCGCGTCCCACGTAGTTTTCAGGCTTCATAACCGCGTTTATCTCATCAAGCGTCAGTCCGAATGACGGATCAGCCGCGATAAGCTCAGCTAAGTTATTTTCCTTACCTTCAATCTTGACGGTTTTACCTGCCTCCATTGAGTATACGCGTATTTTCTCATGTAAATCCTGTCTGTCGCCGCCCTTTTTAACAGCGTCCATCATAATGTTTTCAGTAGCCATGAACGGTATCTCGCGCATAAACTGCTGATATATAACCTTGTCGTAAACAACTAAGCCGTCCACAACGTTGATGTACAAATTGAGTATAGCGTCAACCGCAAGGAATGCCTCAGGTACGGATATACGCTTATTCGCACTGTCGTCGAGCGTTCTCTCAAACCACTGAGTTGCCGCTGTGATTGCGGGGTTAAGAGCGTCCACTATAACGTAACGCGCCAGTGAGCCTATTCTCTCGCTTCGCATCGGATTACGTTTATAAGCCATTGCAGATGAGCCTATCTGTGATTTTTCGAACGGCTCCTCAATCTGCTTTAAGTGCTGTAAAAGACGTATGTCGTTAGAGAACTTATACGCGCTCTGCGCGATAAGACTCAGAGTGTTAAGCATCTGTGTGTCAAGCTTTCTCGGATATGTCTGACCGCTTACGGGGAAGGTATCGGTATAACCCATCTTCGCCGCGATTTTCTTATCAAGCTCTTTGCACTTTTCATGGTCGCCCTCGAAAAGCTCCATAAAGCTTGCCTGTGTACCCGTTGTACCCTTGCAGCCTAAAAGCTTTGCCTTTGAAAGCTGATATTCCACGTCCTCAAGGTCCATCATTAAATCTTCAAGCCATAATGTTGCGCGCTTTCCGACTGTTGTCGGCTGAGCGGGCTGGAAGTGGGTGAATGCGAGTGTTGGCAAGTCCTTGTTTGCCTTTGCGAATTTACTAAGCTCACCGATAAGGCATACAAGCTTTTTCTTAATAAGCTGCATTGCCTCGGTCATTATAATAATATCAGTATTGTCGCCGACGTAACAGCTTGTCGCGCCTAAATGAATTATCGGCTTCGCGTCAGGACATTGTACGCCGTACGCATAAACATGTGACATAACGTCATGGCGCACCTTCTTTTCCTGTTCCTTTGCAACGTCATAGTTTATGTCATATATATGCTCTTTCATCTGAGCAATCTGCTTGTCCGTTATGTCAAGTCCCAGTTCCTGTTCGCTTTCGGCAAGCGCAATCCAGAGCTTGCGCCATGTGGAAAACTTCTTGTCGGGTGAGAAGATGTATTGCATCTCCTTTGACGCGTAGCGGGAGTTTAACGGACTTTCATATGTGTTTGTAGCCATAGTTTATTCTCTCCTTGCATAGATAGGCTGAAAGAAATTTTTGTAGATTGCTGTCAAAGACGCAGGGCGCTGTACGTGTGTACCGCCCCTGCGGTTTTGGCAGTGAGATACGGAAATTTAACAGCCTATAGACCTAATCTCTTGAATACCTCTGCATATGCCTCCTCAACATTGCCCATGTCGCGGCGGAAGCGGTCCTTGTCAAGCTTCTCATGAGTTGTCGCGTCCCAGAGACGGCATGTGTCAGGTGAAATTTCATCAGCAAGAATAATCTGACCGTCAGGAGTTCTGCCGAACTCAATCTTGAAGTCAACAAGCTCTATGTTAATGCTCTCAAAATATGCCTTTAAAACATCGTTTACCTTAAATGTAAGGTCAGCGATTGTGTCAAGATCCTCTTTTGTTGCCGCGCCGATAGCGATAATCTGATAATCGTTAATCATTGGATCCCCTAAATCGTCATCCTTCAGGCAGTATTCAAGAGTAGTGCAGTTAAGCTTTTTGCCCTCCTCAACGCCGAAACGCTTTGAGAATGAGCCTGCCGCGATGTTTCTTATGATAACCTCAAGAGGAACAATCTCAACTCGCTTAACAACTGTTTCTCTGTCTGAAATCTCCTCAACAAAATGTGTCGGGATACCGTTCTTTTCCATTATCTGCATAAGGAAGTTTGACATTTTGTTATTCACAACGCCTTTTCCTGAAATCTGTCCCTTTTTAAGACCGTTAAACGCGGTTGCGTCGTCCTTGTAGTCAACGATATAAAGATTTTCATCATCGGTTTTGAAAACCTTCTTTGCTTTTCCTTCATAAAGCTGTTCTAATTTTTTCATGGTAATCTCCATAGCCTTTCTGCCCACAAAATCAAATAAAATTTTTAACATCCTTATTGTGGGCAGATAAGGCGTTAAATGGAGATTATGCCCATGTGCGTTTTCGAAGCTTGCGAGAAAAACCGCACGGGCAATTAAAATCTACATAACGTGATTTTTCACGTTATGTCAGTTCCTTCCATGTAAACATAATTTTACGCATATATTTTACTATAAAACGTCGGTAAAATCAAGCCCAACCACTAAATTTCCATTTACATTTTTTCAATTATATGATATAATTTTTTTTGCGACTAAGATTAATATATTGATTCAACTCATTTGGTGTGTATTTTTATTTTCTGATAAAAATACAGGCTCTGTTTCGAATACACACAAGTAGTTGAAATATTAATCTAAGTCGCATTAGTTAGAGCTATGTATTTTAGCGCATGGCTCCGGCTGTGCGCTTTTTTTGTTATAGTGAAACAAACAACGCGGCTTAGATTTTCAATGTTACTACAAATTTACAATAATAAAAGGCTGCATTTGCAGCCTTTTATCGGTTTTCTGATTTATAACTTTACAGTCTGATTCTTACCGTTGTCTTTTGCCTTGTACAATGCTTCATCTACCCTGATGTACATCGCGTCAGCTCTCTCGCCGTCTTTAGCCTGAATAACTCCGACACTTATTGTCTGGCAGCCCGCATTTTCATATGAAACAGACGCGAACTTTACGCGTATCTTTTCCGCAATCTCTACGGCTTTGTCTATCTCACTTTCCGGAAGCATTATCATAAATTCCTCGCCGCCCCAACGTCCTATGGATGCGGAAGGCACATCATTTTTTACATTTCTGAGAATCTCTGACAGAGCTCTGATAACCTGGTCGCCTTCTCTATGACTGTAAGTATCATTAATTTTCTTGAAATTGTCAATGTCAAGCATGATGAGAGACAAATTACCGAACGTCCCGTTCTGATTGCGCTCATCAACTATGCCGCGTATTCTTCTCGCTATTTCACCGCGGTTATACAAACCTGTCAGACCGTCTGTAACAGAAATAACAGCAAGCTTTCTATTAAGCGCCTCATACTCCGCAGTAGTAGCCTCGATAAAGGAAATAAAGCGTCTGATTACGGTGATTCTTTCGCTTTCGATTTTGTCAAGATTTGCGTCATAGAGCTTTACTATTTCATTGCTTTTCGGTTCGCCCTCTCTCATAGCGGCGAAAACAAGGGTACTGTTGAAAATGTGCACAATATCGTTTACACGTAAGAACTCGCCGCTTGTATAAAAGCCGGATGTCGGAGCTACGCTGTTAAACTGGATTGTTTCCTTGCTGACATTTTCGCCCCAGAACGCTTTCCTTGCAGCGCAGGAAAACGTTTGTATAACCTCCGGTCGGAATTCTGCTATTTTTTGTCCGTCATTCATGATGCTTGAGAGAATTGTTTCGGGGTCACCGAAAGAGAAACTAATCTCGCTGCCTTCCGGAACGTAGGATGTCATTACAATTGAGTCATCATCATTTACCCCAACAGCGCAGCGCAGAACATCTGTACCGTTATCATTCAATAAGAAAGGGAATTCAATTGAATTGAATACGAATTGGTCATTATTCTCTATATTCAGAAATTTCTGATAGATATTAAAAGCAGGCTCGCCGTTCAGCTCATACATGATTTCTTTATCTGCTTTTGTAACCTTGAACTTTCTCTTTATCGGCTGCCAGCCGCAGATAAATGTGCTGTACGTATGTAAATCGCTGCCTCCGAGAAGAAGGAAAACGATACCGCGCTCGGAGAAACCGTTGCCTTTGGAAAATACAACGTTATTTATAGGGGTAATATCGGGATTACATGCGCCGCCGCCGAACACCTGAATATCATTTCTTAAGGTACTCATCTCGTCGCAGAATTCCTTGAGCGACATACCAAGCATTGTGGCATGCATTTCCACTGTGTTGACCCATGTATTGGTATCGCAGTACTTTTTCAGACGTCGCGCGTCTTCTTTTGCGTTCCCTTCCGAGAAAGGAAGCTGCATCAGCTCTACCCGTGTCGTTTCATATTCAAAAATGGTACAGGTCAGGATAATTTCTGACTCAGTAAACGCGCCGCCCAAAATATTAGCGTTTGAAGTACAGCCTAAATAAAGAGCGTCAGGCATTTTCTCGTCAAGTATATCACAGACATGCTTGATATGATTTAATTCAATATCATCTGAGTATATTCTGAATACAGTGGTATAAGACGGATTTGTATCACACCATTTAGTAATTTCTTCTAATTTTTTGTATAAGTCCCAATCATTTTTGTATTCAAATTGAAATTGCTTCATAAATTTCCCCCTGTGAGTCAGTGCTTTTATGTTCCTTTAACTTCAAAGTATACACCAAAATCTTTTTTTAGTCAAGAATTTTATTAAACTAATCTTTTTTCTTTCCATTTACCGGAATAATATCTCACGACCGGAACCACAGCGCCGGCCGCCCATGCGAGAGGGGTAGCCATCCATATACCTGTAGAACCGAACGGGCGCACAAGTATATATGCGAATATAATTCTTGCAATAAGCTCTGTTATACCAGATACAGCCGAGGTGTTCACATCGCCCGCGCCGCGCAGGACGTTCAGATATGTCCGCATAATCGCCGCGACAATGTATGCCGTGCAGACTATTGTGAGATATCTGCCGCCCACTTCAATGGCTCTTGCGGCAACGTTTATGTCAAGGAACATTCCAAGAAGCCTTGTGCGGAATATAACGATTACCGCAGCGAGCGTCGCGCATATGCCGATAAGCGCAAAAAGTGTATGATACAGTCCCTTTTTAATTCTGTCGATATTTCCCGCGCCCATATTCTGCCCTGCGAATACCGATAGTGACATTCCTATTGAAATAACCGGCATTATCGCGATAGAGTCAATTCTCGTCGAAGCGGTGTATGCCGCTATTGTCATTGGACCAAAAGAATTAACAAGTCTCTGCACACTCATTGTGCCGAGAGCTATAAGGCAGCTTTCAAGCGCGGCAGGCAGACCTGTGCGGAATATTTTTATCACGGTTCTCTTATCGGCGCGGCGTGGAAGTCCATCAAGATTAAGCTGTTTACGGTATCTTATAATATGTGAGATACAGAATACCGCGCTTATTATCTGCGCTATTACAGTTGCCGCAGCAGCTCCCGCAACACCCATTTTGAAAAAGACAACGAACAGTAAGTCCAGAGCCACATTTAAAAGCGCTGAGATAATAAGCGCGTAAAGGGGTGTTCTGCTGTCGCCGAGACTTCTCAGCGCCGCGCCCGATGCGTTGTATGCCGCTGTGCCGGTCATAAATGTAAAAATAATCCTTATATATTTAACCGATTCGTCTATTATTCTCTCAGGAGTGTTTAAAATACGAAGCACAGGACGCGCTAAGATTATACCCGCCGCCGAGGTTAAAACAGAAAGAATAATAACTATGTAAATAAGCGATGTCACTGTTTTCTTAAGCTCACCAAAGCTGCGTTTTCCGAAGCATTGTGAAATAATAATACCCGCGCCGTTCGTCATACCCATCATAAAACATATGGCAAGCGTCATCATTGTTGAAGTTGCGCCGACAGCGGCGAGAGACTCCGCGCCGACGAATTTTCCTACAACGGCCGCATCCACAAAATTATAAATCTGCTGAAATATATTTCCTATCAGCATAGGCACTGAAAAAGACAGTATCATTTTAAGAGGACTGCCATTTGTCATATCATATATCATTTTATCACCGCCTTATATACTATTTCTAACCCAACTAACTCTTGAATTTTTCTGCTTGTTCAAACTGTGAAATCCTTCGTCATAAAACCTTGGCTGGTCGTAAAACTACGTTTTACTGCTCGCCTATGCGACCGAGAAAAACGCGGGTTTTCCTGCGGTTTTCTTCCTTGGCTTTCGCAGTTTGTTCTTCGCATAAATTATTCAGGATTTAATTGGGTGAGCAATAAAATTAACAATACGCAATTATAGACCATTATATTACCCGTGTCAATAGGTTGAAAAATTTTTTGGAATTTGGTATACTATGAATAAATCAAAACAGGAAATGAGGGGTTAAAGTGAAGATACTACTTATGTCAGTGAAAGCCGGATACGGACATCATTCCACCGCGAAAGCTATAATAGAATATTTTGAAAAAAACGGGCATGAATGTGAAATGCTTGATATTTTTGATTACATAAACCACCGTTTGGGTAATTCCATTCAGGACGGATATCTTGTTTCCACTAAATATCTGCCAAAGACATATGGTAAAGCTTACGGGAAGCTGTCGCAAAAAGATGAGCCTTATGATAAGCATTCGCTTATGTCTCTGTTTTCGCGGTTTGTGTCAAAACGACTTGAAAAATTTGTGAAGAAATACAGCCCGGATTTAATAATAGGCACGCACAGCTATGCGGGCGTTTGTATGAGCCTTTTAGAGAATAAGGGTGTTATAGACTGTCCAACAATAGGAATTGTGACTGATTTCACGGTACATCCGTTCTGGGAAAGCACATTTCTTGATTATTACGTCATTCCTGACAAGCTTATATCGTCAGAAATGCGAAAAAAGGGTATAACACAGGAAAAGCTTCTGCCTATCGGAATACCGGTGCGCAGTCAGTTTTCGGTTAAAACAGACAAAAAAGAAGCAAGAAAGCTCCTTGGCATAAAGGACATTCCGACTGTGCTTATAATCATGGGTTCGATGGGTTACGGAAATATAAAAAGCCTGCTTGAGGAAATGGACGTTAACGAGCATGATTTTCAAATATTGTGCGTGTGCGGTTCAAATAAGAAGATAAAAAGCGCCGTTGACGAGTTTGAATGGACTAAAAAAGTGTATAGCTATGGTTTTGTTGACAATGTAGACGTTATGATGGACGCGGCGGATTTTATAATATCGAAACCGGGCGGCCTGACAACCTCTGAGGCTCTTGCAAAGGGACTGCCGATGGTTATTTTAAATCCCATACCGGGTCAGGAGGACAGAAACCTCAATTTTCTTGTAAACAGCGGCGCGGCAATAACAGTTAATGAGGACTACCGGATCGGTGACGCGCTCAATCTGATGTTTGGCTGTCCGTGGCGCACTGAGCTTATGCGCGAGAGTATAAAGCATTTAGGAAAGCCTGACGCGGCAAAAAATCTTTATGAATTTTCTATGGAAAAAGTTGAAGCAAAATCAACCGTTATCTGAAATTCTTTTCCGTTCAGATAATTTAAGATACCGGCGTCATCTATGAACTCAAACCTTAGCTTATAGCTTGCAAGCTTCATATTCCCGCCGCTTTTTGAGCCGTATTTTTTGTCTCCCGAGAGAGGATGCGAAATATGCGCCATCTGGGCGCGTATCTGGTGAGTGCGTCCTGTTTCTATCTCGACTTCAAGAAGTGATTTGCCGTTCTTTGAAGCGAGTGTTGTGTAATTTGTTTTTATAAGCTTTGAATTTTCGCTTTGGGTGTCCGTAACGGACACCTTTTTTTCGCCGCGTTTAAGATATGCGCTTAAATGCCCGCTTTTTTCCGTATATCCGTCCACTATACAGAGATACAGCTTTTTTATCTCGCGGTTTTTGATTTTTTCGTTTATAATCCGTAGCGTCGTGGCATTTTTCGCGCCGATTATTATCCCTGAGGTATTCCGGTCAAGACGGTTACAGAAAGCGGGGGAGAAGCTGTGCTCCTCACGGGGATTGTATTCGCCGTTTCTATAAAGATAGCTCTGCATTCTTTTAAGCAGAGTATCCTCAGTACCCCTGTCGTCGGAATGTACGACAATACCCTGAGGCTTATTTATCAGAATTAAATTTTCGTCCTCATAGACTATGTCTATGTCGCTTTCTCCAATCTCAAAATCATGCGCGGCGGGGAAGAATTCATCATTAAAATAAAGCTTCAAAGTATCTCCGCTTTGAAGCATATATTTTCCGTCCTTTATATGTTTACCGTTGACACGCACACAGTTTTTCCTGAGACTTTTATAGAGCATACTCTCCGGTATACCCGTAAGATATTTCATAAGGAATTTATCGAGCCTCTGAGACGCGTCATTATCGTTTATTATGACTTCTCTCATGTTTTATTACCTAAAATTCAGACTTTGTATCCCAAACTGCATGGAATAGTCAAGCAGCTTATTCTGTATTTCAATTTTTCTTTCGCCTGTGGCAATAGCAGGCTGATAGTTATTATATTCGTCATAGCCCGAAATAGTCGCGGGTATGAGAACCATGTTATCATCCTCCTGCATTGTGCCTTCTATAAATGTGAACACCTGTCTGTATATAACAGTGTCCTTATCTGCGGGGTTGCTGTTGCCTCCGAAGCAGAAGTTACCGAGGCTGTATGCAATATACCGTCCGTTATATTTTTCAATACCCTGTAAAACGTGCGGATGAGTACCGATAACCAGATCTGCGCCTAAATCAACCGCCTTGTGCGCAAGCTCTATCTGCTCGTTGGTGGGTGATGTTTCTTTTTCGATACCCCAGTGAATACTTACTATAATAAGCTGAGCGCCGAGTTCTTTTACCGAACCGATTGCTCTTTCAAGCTTTTCCGCCTCTGTTTCCTCAAGAGCATTTATGCCGACAAGTCCTACAGAAATTCCGTTAACATCACGTATAGTCGTATTTGTTCCGGCAAAGTTTGATATACCCACTTCGTTAAGGTACTTTATTGTATCAGAATGACTTACATCTCCATAATCAGCGCTGTGGTTGTTTGCAAGATTCGCTGCTTCAACGCTTGAAGAGGTGAGAACCTGAACATATTCCGGCTTGCCTCGGAATGCATACGTTTTATCCTCTCGCTCTCCCTGATTTGAAAGAGTTCCCTCAAAATTAACGATTGTGATGTCATCTTCGGCAAATATAGGCGCAACATTTCTCAGGAAGTATGAATAGTCGTCCTCCTCCTGATCGGCATATGCGACAAAACCTTCATCCCATGATGCGTTAATATCAGTGGCAAGGGTACAGTCACCGACAGCGGTAATGGTAACTGTCTGAACCGACGGTGTATATTCCTCCTGTACCTGCTGTTTTTTGATTTCGCTCATGACACTTAATGCTATTGCTGCCACAAATAATACCATTGTGACGAATATTAAAAATTTTCTTATACTCATTATTTTTAAACAACCTTTGAATTTTTGTGTTATGTTTATTTTATTCTAATGAGACAAATTTGTCAATATAATTTTAAATTTTCATGTCATAGCTTGACTAATTGCCAACATAGGTATAAAATGGGTGTAGATATTAAAAAAGGAGGGATTATTCGTATGAATAATTTTGAAACAATCGCGCCATGGGCGGTACTTCTGTGCGCAATAATCGCGTTGGTATTCTCTTTCATAAACTTCTACTCCGTAAAGAAGAAGCCTGAGGGAACAGACACGATGAAGAGCATAGGTGAAAAAATCCGTAAAGGCGCTATGGCGTATCTGAAGCGTCAGTATAAGACAGTCGGAGTTTTCTTCGCGGTAATGTTCGTTATACTGCTTATACTTTCATTCACAGGATTTTTAACAAAGTTTGTGCCGTTCGCATTCCTTACGGGAGGATTTTTCTCAGGACTTTCAGGATTTATCGGCATGAAGATAGCTACCTACGCAAATACCAGAACAGCAAACGGAGCGCAGCAGGGACTTAATAAGGGTCTTAAAATTGCGTTCGCGTCAGGCTCGGTTATGGGTCTTACAGTTGTAGGCCTCGGACTTCTTGATATAAGCGTATGGTTCATTCTTCTGAAATTTGTTTTCAAACTTGATGTTGATGAAATTATGGCGGCTATGCTGACTTTCGGTATGGGCGCAAGCTCAATGGCGCTGTTTGCGCGTGTGGGCGGCGGAATATTCACAAAGGCTGCCGATGTCGGCGCTGACCTTGTTGGTAAGGTTGAAGCGGGTATTCCCGAGGATGACCCGAGAAACCCCGCTTGTATTGCGGACAACGTAGGTGATAACGTGGGCGACGTTGCCGGAATGGGCGCTGACCTTTATGAATCGTATGTCGGCTCAATCATTTCCTGCGGCGCTCTTGCAACAGCTGCCGGACTCGGCTTTAATGGCGTGCTTGTTCCGATGCTTATCGCGGCAATCGGTATAATCTCGTCTATTATAGGTACTTTCTTTGTATCAACTAAGGAGGGCGCTAACCAGAAGTCGCTTCTCGGCTCATTAAGACGCGGAACATACGCTTCGTCAATTCTGAGCGCAATAGGAGCGGCAGTGCTTATATTCACACTTCTTCCGGAAAACTCAAACGTGTTCTGGGCTGTTATTTCGGGACTTGTTGCCGGCGTATTAATAGGTTTCTTCACCGAGTATTATACATCAGACTCATATAAGCCGACACAAAAGCTTTCTTCGTCATCACAAACAGGCTCGGCGACAATTATTATTGACGGTATCGCTCTCGGTATGTCGTCAACTGCTATACCGGTAATAATTATAGGTATCTCAATCATTGTCAGCTTCTTCACAGCCGGCGGAACAATCGGCGGAGACGGCTTCGCAAGCGGACTTTACGGAGTCGGACTTTCAGCTGTTGGTATGCTTTCAACACTCGGTATCACTCTTGCAACAGACGCATATGGTCCTGTTGCGGATAATGCAGGCGGTATCGCGGAGATGTCGGGACTTCCCGAGGTTGTTCGTGAAAGAACAGACGCGCTTGACTCATTGGGTAACACAACAGCTGCAACAGGTAAGGGCTTCGCTATAGGCTCAGCAGCTCTGACAGCTCTCGCGCTTATCGTTTCATATACAGATAAGATTGAGGGTATGGGAATGGAACTTAACCTGTCGGTAACAAACCCGGCAGTGCTTATCGGCTTGTTCGTGGGAGCAATGCTTCCGTTCCTCTTCAGCGCAATGACTATGCAGGCTGTAGGACGCGCTGCTCAGAAGATAGTTGTTGAGGTAAGAAGACAGTTCAGAGAAATAAAGGGTCTTATGGAAGGCAAGGCTGACGCTGATTACGAGACCTGCGTTGATATTTGTACAAAGTCATCTTTGAAGGAAATGATTCTTCCTGCGGCGCTCGGTATTGTGGCTCCGATTGTGGTTGGATTTATACTCGGCGCTAACGGCGTTGTGGGTATGCTTGCCGGCGCGCTTATTTCAGGCTTCGTTCTCGCTATTATGATGGCTAACTCAGGCGGAGCATGGGATAACGCTAAGAAGTATATCGAAGCCGGTAACTTCGGCGGTAAGGGCAGCGATAACCATAAGGCTGCCGTTGTCGGCGACACAGTCGGCGACCCGTTTAAGGATACTTCAGGTCCGTCGGTTAACATACTGATTAAGCTTCTATCAATGGTTTCAATCGTTTTTGCGGCAATAGTTGTTGCTTACGGCGGTATGGGATTATTCTAAGGTTTAATTTTAAAATGAAACACCGTTCCGAAAATCGGAACGGTGTTTTTGTATTATGTTAGAAAATCAGGCTCGGGGTGTAATTTTTCTTGACAATTTTACCAAAATAATGATATAATATATACACATTATGCGGGTAATAAAACCCATGCGAATAATTAAAAGAAAAGAGGAAAAGTTTATGAAAATCAAAAAGATAGCAGTAATGGCTCTTGCGGGCGCAATGGCAGCAATGGCTCTTACAGGCTGCTCAGGAACAGGCACAGCAAAGAAGGACGCAAACACAGAGAAGTATAGCATAGGCTTGGTTCAGCTTGTACAGCATGAGGCGCTTGACGCGGCAACACAGGGCTTCCAGGATAAGCTTGTTGAGCTGCTCGGCGAGGAAAATGTTGAATTTGACCTCCAGAACGCTTCAGGCGACAGCGCAACATGCGCAACAATAGCAAACCAGTTCGTTTCATCAGGAAAAGACCTGATTTTCGCTAACGCTACTCCTGCTCTGCAGGCTGCGGCTGCGGCTACATCTGATATTCCTATCTTGGGAACATCTATCACAGACTATGCAACAGCGCTTGATATTGATAACTGGACAGGCGCAACAGGCAGAAACATCACAGGTACGGCAGACCTTGCTCCGCTTGCAGAGCAGGCAGCAATGTTCAAGGAGCTTCTTCCGGATGCTAAGAACATCGGTCTTATCTACTGCTCAAGCGAGGCTAACTCAAAGTATCAGGTTGATATCGTTAAAGAGGAATTAACAAAGCTTGGCTATACATGCACAGAGTATTCATTTGCTGATTCAAACGACGTTGCCGCTGTAGTAACAACAGCTGTAGGCGCAATGGACGCTCTCTATATCCCGACAGATAACACAGCCGCTGCTAACACAGAGATTATAGCTAACATCGCAAATCCTGCTAACATTCCTATCATTGCAAGTGAAGAGGGTATATGCAGAGGCTGCGGTATAGCAACACTTTCAATCTCATATTACGGTCTCGGTCAGGTTACAGGTGAGATGGCTTATGACGTTCTCGTAAACGGCGCTGACCCTGCAACAACAGAGGTTAAATATACAGATAAGCTTACAAAGATGTATATGAAGGATCGCGCAGAGGCGCTTGGTATCACAATTCCTGAAGGATACGAGGAGCTTGTGACTGAGGCTGAATAAACAGCCTATAAATAATAACTGAATTTAATTTGCAATGGAGTTTTTGCTCCATTGCAAATTTATCATTAAGGATAATTTTGTAGCACGGAAGGAGAAAAACAATGCTGAGCTTTTTTGCATCGATGCCCGGCGCGGTTGCCCAGGGTATAATCTGGGGTATTATGGCAATAGGCGTGTATATTACATTTCGTATACTTGACATTGCCGACCTCACGGTTGACGGTTCTATGGCAACCGGCGGCGCGACTATGGTCGTGTGTATGGCTGCCGGAATGAATGCGGGAGTGGCTATGCTTATCGCGTTTGCCGCAGGTTGTGCCGCGGGATTAGTCACGGGAATTTTTCATACTAAATTCGGAATACCCGCAATATTAGCGGGAATACTTACACAGCTGATATTGTATTCGATAAACCTGCGTATTATGTCGCAAAAAGCGAATCTGCCGCTGTCTGTGGATAAGTATAATCTTCTGATTTCGCTCCGTAATCTGCCGAATGCTATTTTAGTAAGCGTAATATTTGTGGTTGTGATAATCGCTGTCATGTACTGGTTCTTCGGAACTGAACTGGGTCATTCACTCCGTGCAACAGGTTCCAACCAGAATATGGCGAGAGCAAACGGTATCAATACCGATACAAATAAAATAATCGGTCTTGTGCTTTCAAACGGAATGGTAGCGCTTTCAGGCGCGCTTTTAGCGCAGTATCAGGGCTTTGCCGATATTAACATGGGTCGCGGCGCGATTGTAATCGGACTTGCCGCCGTTATTATAGGCGAGGTGCTTCTGGGCAAGATATTCAAGAACTTTGCCTTAAGACTTTTAGCGGTAGTTATCGGCGGTATTATATACTATATTGTAATAACACTTGTACTTAAAGCAGGACTTAACGCTAACGACCTCAAGATGCTGTCAGCGCTTGTCGTTGCCGTATTCCTCGGTATTCCGTATTGGAAACGTAAAATTGCCGAACAAAGAACCGCAAAGGAGGTTGATGGCTGATGTTAAAGATAAATAACATATATAAAACCTTCAATAAAGGTACTGTTAATGAAAAACGCGCTTTAAACGGTGTCAACCTTGAACTTCAGGAAGGCGATTTCGTTACTATAATCGGCGGTAACGGCGCAGGTAAATCAACGCTTCTTAACAGTATTTGCGGCGTGTTTCGCGTGGATAGCGGAAATATTGTTATAGACGGAGTTGACGTCACAAAGCTTCCTGAGCATAAAAGAGCAAAATATCTCGGACGCGTGTTCCAGGACCCTATGATGGGTACGGCGGCTGATATGTGGATTGAGGAAAATATGTCGCTGGCATACCGCCGCGGTAAGCCACGCGGACTCAAATGGGCGATTACCAATAAGGAGCGCGCTATATATAAGGAAATGCTGTCTCAGCTTGGATTAGGGCTTGAGGATAGACTTTCAACTAAGGTAAAACTTTTATCGGGCGGACAGCGTCAGGCTTTAACGCTTCTGATGGCTGTCATGCAGAAGCCTAAGCTCTTGCTTCTGGACGAGCACACAGCGGCTCTAGACCCGAAAACAGCGGAAACGGTGCTGAATTTGTCGGAGAAATTTATCGCTGAAAGTAACCTCACAGCGATGATGATTACGCATAATATGAAGGACGCGATAACTCACGGCAACAAGCTTATCATGATGCATGAGGGACGCATTATTTACAGTGTGAGCGGTGAGGAAAAGAAATCGCTTACCGTTGATGATTTGCTTAAGAAGTTCGCTGACATAAGCGGCGAAGAATTTGCAAACGACCGCGCTCTGCTTAATTAAGAATAATTTATATGAAATAAAAACGGTGCGGCAAAACAATGTGTTTTGCCGCACTCAGTGTGTAGACAAAGTCTACACACTGAGCAGACGTTGACAAATTAGGTCAGATTTCACGAAAATGAGCCTGTCGGCGTACGTGGGTACGGTAAGGCTTATTTTCGTGAAAAGCGCATAACAGCGGTGTTTTTCGATAAAATACCGCTGTTAAATTTACTTAGTATAAAAAATACCTTGATATTGTAGATTGTGATATTGCGCGGTCTGGGCAATTTGTCGACAGTCTGGGTGCGGCAAAACAATGTGTTTTGCCGCACTTTTTTAGTGTTTTTAAACCGTCACGTTGACACCATAATAAAAAGGAAACATCATACATAAGAACGATACAGATAATTTTAGAAAAAAGTATTGACAAATCATGTCTACCATGGTAGACTATATATGTCTACAAGCGTAGATAAACTATATATGGAGGTATTTTCAATGTCGACAGAAAATATTAACATTGGTGAAGCGGAACTTGAAATAATGAAGGTTGTGTGGAAAGCAGACGAGCCGATAGGCTCAACGGCGATAGGTAAGGCTGTTGAGGATAAGGGCTGGAAACGTACTACGATTGCGACATTTCTTGCAAGACTTGTTGAAAAGGGTGCGTTATCTGCCGAAAGACAGGGTAAAGCGTGGTATTATACTCCGCTTATAACGGCAAAGGAATATAAAAAATCACAGGTCAAAAATCTTATCAAGAATTTGTTTGACGGCTCGGCGCAGAGTCTGGTTGCTTCTCTTTTCGAAGAGGAAGCATTTTCTGATAAGGATATAAAGGAATTGAGGGCAATTTTTGATAACAGGGAGGAATAAACTATGCTTGGTGAAATATTAAAAGCATTGCTTATCACTTCTCTTGCCGGAACGTGCCTGACAGCAATTATTACTATTGCAAAACCGATTACAAAAAGGACTTTCGGTTATGCGTGGCATTATTACATATGGCTTGCGGTACTTGCCGTAATGCTTTTGCCCGTTCGTTTTAATCTGCCGCAGAAGTCTGATACCGTACCTGTTGTGGCACAGCAAACAGTGCAGAATGTGCAGACGGTACAAACGGCGGATAATGTAATCCCAACTGTACAGACCGAGCCTGAAACGGATATTTGGCAAACTGGAACAGGTTTTGTGAAAGGAATAATTGACAACAGATTAAACATATTAGCGTATTTATGGCTTGTGGGAGCAATTACTCTGCTTCTGATTAACCTTATAGGCTATATAAGGCTGATAATAAAAATGCGTAAAGATTCTGTTGTTGTTTCCTGTCCGCAAATTGCAGATTTCACACGCCGGAATGTCACTGCAAGGGTATGGGGAAATACAGCATCGCCGTTCATGACGGGAATATTCAGACCTACACTTGTAATGCCCGCAAGGGAGCTTACGGAGGAACAGCTAAATAATATTCTCCGCCACGAGATGACGCATTTTAAGCGCCACGATATTTTATATAAGTGGTTTGTAACGATTGTAAAGTGTCTGCATTGGTTTAACCCTGTTATATGGTATGTGTCAAAGCAGATTAATACAGAGTGCGAAATCTCGTGCGATATGGCGGTTACTCTTGCAATGAATAAGACGCAGGAAATGAGTTATATTGATACTGTTCTTGCCCTGCTGCCTACGGGAAAAACAAAACAAATTCCGCTCACTACACAAATGGCAAGCAGTAAAAGGGTATTGAAAAGGAGATTTGAAATGATTAGGAATAAAAGGAAAACAAGTAAATTTGTGTCGGTATTGTCGGTGGCAGTTGCGGTTGTAATGCTCGGTACAACAGTATTTGCAAGCGGTGTATTGTCCGACTTGGCTACGGAGGATTATACGATTGAAATTATAGACAATAACGGAAAAATTGATTTTGTCAATAAGCCGTTTATTGAAAACAGTGAGGTGTATGTTCCACTCAGGGAAACTTTGGAAAAGACAGGTACTATGGAGAACGAGGGCAGTAAAATTGAATGGAACGACGGAAAGCTAAATGTTTGCATTGTCGACAATACAGACAGTGATGCAACAATGTTTAATAGCTTCAATATGGAAATCGGTAAGTCCGAACTTGCTACAAACTACAATTCATATACTGTGCCGTACACTTTCAATAGTAAAGAAGATATAGCCGTATCAATTCGTGATTTTAATGATGTAGATACGGATAGTCTGAATTCAACGGATATTGATACGGATAATGTATCAGTATATGATGTAACAACCGCTGATGACGGTATCACTTATAGCCTGAATCGGGCGGGTGTTTATGTGGGTATTGCAAAATACGATGTAACAACCGGCAGTATCACTCTTAGTCGAAAAGCTGACGTTGAGGGCAATTATGTCAAATATACCATAAAAAATAAAGATGCGGATACGGACAGCCTGAATTCAACGGATAATGTATCAGTATATGATGTATCAATCGCTGATGATAGCATCTCTTATAGTATAAATTCGGCGGCAGATATTGATACGGATAATGTATTAGTATATTATGATGTAGATATTGATAGCCAAAATTCAATAGATATTAATACGGTAAATGTCGATATATCAAATCCACGCGCAATGGATAATGCTCCTGTTTTGATAAATTCGGTTACCTATATTCCTTATTCTTACCTCAATTCTATGTTAAACGGCGAAAAATACAGCATAAGCTACGATGTATATGATAAAAGCGGAAATTTGATTGATAAAAAAAGCACAGAAGCAATCATTGTAAATTTTGAAGAATAAGGTAGTATTTACAAAGTAACGGACAAGGCATAATGCGGGATTTCCCGCATTATGCCTTGTTTCGTCCGAGGGTATTGCGTTAAACAACACCCTATTTTCTGTATCGTTTGAATTTCTTATAATATTACTTATGCTGATTTTCGTAGCTTTCAATCATTTTCTTTACCATCTGACCGCCGATTGAGCCAGCCTGCTTTGAGGTAAGTGAGCCGTTATAGCCCTGGTCGAGACTTACGCCGACTTCCTTTGCCGCTTCCATCTTGAATTGTTCCAATGCTGCTTTTCTAGTGTTCTTTGACATGATAATGTTCTCCTTTACATAAAGTTTTTTGAGTTGTTTACCCAAACATAATTTATGTAAATTTTCAAAATATAAACAGGTAATTTATGCTAATTCATAACTATACCGGCATTTATAACCTTATCGGCGCGTTTTTTAAGTCCCTTGTATTTTTCGCTCGTAAGAAATGGGTCTTCCGAGAGAATTTCCTTTGCCGCCTGCTGCGAAACGGCAAGGATATCCCTGTCCTCAAACAGGTTTGCTATTTTCATTTCCGGCAGACCGTGCTGACGTGTTCCGAAAAAGTCACCGGGTCCGCGGAGCATTAAATCCTGTTCGCTTATATAAAATCCGTCGTTTGAAATACACATGGTTTCCATACGCTTTTTCGTAACCTCGTTATTGCCGTGAGCGAACAGTATGCAATATGCCTGGTCATTTCCTCTGCCGACGCGTCCGCGAAGCTGATGAAGCTGGGAAAGACCGAACCGCTCCGCGTTTTCAATCACCATGATATTCGCGTTCGGCACATTAACGCCCACCTCTATAACCGTTGTGGAAACAAGTATTTTAATATCGCCGCTGACAAATTCGTCCATGATACTTTCCTTGAGCTTCGGACGCATCTTGCCATGCATAAGACCTATCTTAAAATCAGGGAAAATTGTTTGCAGCTTTTGGGAGAGCATTTCGGCGTTCTGCAAATCGCTCTTTTCCGTTTCCTCAATAAGCGGACACACAATATACGCCTGCATACCGTTTCTTATATGCTTTTCAAGGAATGCAAAAATACGCTGTCTCATCTTTTCTCCCACGGCGTACGTTTTAACAGGCTTTCTGCCGGGCGGCAGCTCGTCTATTACCGAAATATCGAGGTCGCCGTAAAGAATAAGCGCGAGAGTTCTCGGTATCGGTGTAGCTGACATAATAAGTATATGCGGATTCGCGCCCTTTGCCGCAAGCTTCGCTCTTTGTTCCACTCCGAAACGGTGCTGCTCGTCTGCCACAACAAGAGCAAGATTATGAAACTCCACTTCCTTCTGAATTATCGCATGTGTGCCGACAACCACATCCGCCGCACCTGTGGAAATCATATCATATGCAAGACGCTTTTCCCGCACTTTCATGCTTCCCGTGAGCAGAACCACGTTTATGCCCATTCCTTTAAAAAATTCATCAAGCGTTTCCTTGTGCTGTGTGGCAAGAATTTCAGTCGGTGCCATCATTGCCGCCTGATGCCCGTTTTTCACAGCAGTATATATTGCCGCCGCCGCAACAGCCGTTTTACCGCTTCCGACGTCGCCCTGAACAAGACGGTTCATCATCTTTCCGCTTTTGCAGTCGGAAAGAATTTCATTGAGCGTTCGTTTCTGCGCGTTTGTGAGCGGGAACGGCAATGTTTTCACAAAATCACGTACACATAATATATCCTCAAATACCGCTCCGGAAAGCGCGGTGTTTTCCTCCCTGTGTCCGGAAAGAGCAAGCTGCAGAATGAGAAGCTCCTCAAAAACAAATCTTTCCCGCGCTATATTATAGCTTTCAAAATCCTCGGGGAAATGTACATTTTTCATTGCGTAATTAAGCTCTGCAATGTTGTATTTACCGCGGATATCAGACGGAATATATTCCTCCAGCCGACCCGCTTCCTTTATCGCAAGCTCCATTGACGATTGCAGAATTTTCTGCGTAAGACCCTCCGTAAGAGGGTACAGAGGAACAATCTTACCTGTAAATCGTTCATTACCCTTTTTTTCGTATACAGGGTTTATTATTTCCTTTTTACCCCTGTTTTTTGTAATCTTACCATAGAGGATATACTCGTCACCTGTCATGAACTGACCTTTGACATAGCGGTTGTTGTACCAGACTACATTCAAAGCGCCCGTCTGGTCGCTTACTACCATTGTTGAGATAAGCATATTTTTCCTTACGCGCACATCCCTGACAGGCGAAAAAACGGTGACGCTAATGCACACCGTTTCTCCCTCAGCGCAGTCCGCGATTTCTTTCATTTCCGACCTGTCCTCATGTGAACGCGGGAAATAGTAAAGCAAATCCTCGACTGTGTTTATTCCTTTTTTACTGAATAGTTCGGCGCGTTTTTCACCCACGCCTTTTAAATAACGTATATCTTTCATATTACATCTTACCTGACGCGGAGAATAAGCAAGCAGATTGCTCTTTTGAGGAACGCAGACGTATTGGTATACTTCAGGTTCCGATAAAGGGTGATATGCGCCGCTTATTGTTCGCGTTACTCTACAGATACTATATAGTAGTACAATGGCTGTCCGCCCCTCTTAAAGGATACCTCTATTTCATCATTTTCATACTTGGCTTCAAGCGCTTTTTGCATACGGTCAGCCTGTGCTTTCTTTATATCCTTGCCGCAATAAACGGTTATAAATTCCGTATCCTCAGTAACCATCTGTGATATGACTTCATTGAGGATATCGTCCATATCAGTACCTACTGCGGTTATTTCATCCTCCACGATACCGAGAATATCATTTTTCCTGATTTTTTTACCGTCTATCTCAGTATCGCGAACAGCGTATGTAAGCTGCGCGGACGTGACAGACGATATTGCGCTTCGCATTTTCTTTGCGTTTTCCTCCGCATTTTTTTGCGGATTGAAGTTCATCATTGCGCTGATACACTGCGGCACGCTTCTTGATTCAATAACGATTACTTCCTTGCCCTCCATAAGCTCAGCCGCCTGCTTAGCCGCCATGATTATATTCTTATTGTTCGGGAAAACATAAACAGTCTTTGCCTTGATACGCTTAACAGCCTTCAGAATATCCTCTGTGCTCGGGTTCATTGTCTGTCCGCCTTCAATCACCCTGTCAATTCCAAGGTCACTGAGTATTGCGGCAAGTCCTTTACCCATACACACAGCCGCAAATCCGAAATCCTTAACCTCAACCGGGGCTTTTGTCTTTGCCGCCTTTTTTTCCTTCGCGCTGTTTTTCGGCTTGTCGGCTTTATTCGTCTTTTTCGGCTTGTCAGCTTTTTTCTGTTTTTCAGGCTTTGCCTTGACGCTGACCGCCGCTGCATTTTGGGGCGCGTTTTTGCTTCCCTCAATTATCGACTTATGCTGATGCTTCATGTTGTCTATTTTAAGGTTTATCATTTCACCCAGCTTAATAGCCTCTTCCAGTACAAAGCCGGGGTGGTTTGTGTGGATATGCACCTTTACTATTTCTTCATCGTCAATAACAAGCATACAGTCGCCTTTAGGCGCTATAGCGTTTCGGAACTCGTCAACAGACAGTCCCTTTGTTTTTTTCTCGACTATAAATTCCGTGCAGTAGCGGTATTTTATATCCTCTGTACTTATATTTTCCTGCGACGGCGCTTCGCTGTTATCCGCGGTCTGTTCACTTCCGTCTTCCTTTTTCGTAACAATCCCGCTCTTTAAATAAGACAGAGCGCCTTCAAGCACGAACATCCAGCCTTGTCCGCCGGCGTCAACCACGTCTGCCTGCTTAAGCGCGGGCAGCATCTGCGTTGTTTTTATAAGAGCCTTGTTGCCCTGTTCAACCGCCTTTTCGACTGTCGCAATTATATCGCTATCATTACTTGCAGCTGCCTGTGCGCCTGCGGCTGCTTCGCGTGAAACAGTGAGAATTGTTCCCTCTGTCGGTTTCATAACAGCCTTATACGCCGCATCAGAACCCGCCTTAAAGGCAAGAGCAAGCTGCATTGCGTCACATTCATTCTGACCTTTAAGAGTCTTTGCAATGCCTCTGAAAAACTGTGATAATATAACTCCCGAATTACCGCGAGCGCCTCTTAATGCCGCAAAGGACATTATATCCGCCGCTTTCGTGACAGTGAGATTATCATTTTTCATAAGCTCCGCCGCCAAAGCCGACGTAGTAAGCGACATATTAGTTCCTGTGTCTCCGTCGGGGACGGGGAACACATTAAGGTTATCTACTATTTTCTTGTTATTATATAAGTTATTTGCGCCGCTTATTATCATCTGCGCAAATACGTTTCCGTTCAAGGTATCTATTTTAATCACCCCTTAAAATTTAGTCCACTCTTACGCCTTCCACCTTGACATTGACTCTGTTGACCTTTATTCCAACAGAATTTTCAATCGTGTATCTTACGCGGTTAACTATACTTTTGCATGCCGTGTTTATGTTTATGCCGTACTCGACAATAAGATGAATTTCCACGACAACTCCCTCGTCCTCGACAGTAACGCTTATTCCTCTTGACATACTGTCAGGCTTCAAAAGGTTTACTATACCGTCCTTTTTATTTCTTGACGCCATACCTACTACGCCGTAGCACTTTGTCGCTACAGCGCCGGCTATTTCTGATATAACGCTGTTGGCGATTGAAACCTCACCAAGTTCGCTGCTTGTTTTCAGTACCATATCCGTATTCCGTCCTTTCTTTAAAATTATACTTATATATATTGTACTATAAAATTCCAAAATAGTCTATATATAAAATTGAAAAATTTTTACTTAATATTGCGCCGAAGCATTTTTTTCTGTATAATTATAGTTATAGTGATAGGAAAAAGCGGAGGTATATAACGTGAAAAGTCACGTTAACAGATTAAATTGCCCGTGCGAACATTTTCTCACCAAGCTTCGAAAATCGCACATGGGCATAATATCCATTTAACGCCTTATCTGCCCACGATAAGAGCGTTAAGATTTTTCATTACTATTTGTGGGCAGAAAGGCTATGGATATTTTTATGAGCAAGCATACAAAGCTAATGAATTTTCTTTCAAACATGCCTGATTTTGTGTTTGATTACATAGAAATTGCCTATAACGGTGAGAGTATAAACACTCAGATAGGATACAGTATAGACATAAAAACTTTTCTTGAATATTTACAGAAATTCAGATTCAGGGACGTAAAAAATATCGAGGATTTCACAATAGAGCATATGGAGCAGGTTACACTGCGGGATTTGAACGGATTCACGGCGTATTTAAAAGAATACGAAACAGATACGGTAACAATAGACGGAAAGCGCGTAAAGCGTATACGTCGCAACAGCCCATACGGTATAAACAGAAAGCTGTCGGGAATACGCGGACTCTTTGCGTATCTTTACAAAAATGATATGATTTCTCAGAATATCACCGACAAAGTTGATTTTAAGAAGATACATCAGAAAATGAAGCGTCCGCTCACTACTCAGGAAACGGTTCGCTTTTTAGACGTTCTTTATAACGGTGAAAACTACTTTGAAGGACGCGACCTGACTGAATACACAAAACGCAAGCAGAGGGATATCGCGCTGTTTACTGCGTATCTTGGTACGGGCTGTCGTGTCAGCGAGCTTGTGAATCTCGACATTCATGACGTGAGTTTTGACACTGCTTCGTTTGTTGTAACACGCAAGGGCGGTGATGAGCAGGAAATATTCATGCCCGCGCAGGTGGAAAACGAACTGTTTGTGTATATGCAGGAAAGAGTTGAAAATGAAAGCGCGAAAGATGACGCGTTGTTTTTAAGCCGTCTGGGAAAACGTATGACGGCGCAGGGCGTTGAAAAGATACTGAAAAAATACTGCTCCGTAGTCGGAATAACAGACCCGGATAAAACGCGTCCGCATGCCCTTAGACGTACCTTTGCGTGCAACCTCATAGCCGACGGTGTGGATATAAAGATGGTGGCGGAATTGATGGGACATAAAAATATAGAGGTGACACATAAGTACTACACGCAGTACGCGATAGAGAAGCGCAAAGAGGTTATGCGTAATTTTGATATAAAGGGAAACAGGTCATAGTATTCGCAAAGCGAATACTGGTGCACGGAGTGCCGAAAAAAGGGGAGACGTATTGCAGAGAGGCACACTGTCAAACTATAATTTACAGGAGACAACGTATGGAACTATATGATTTAAAAACAGAGGACTTAAAAAATCCTATAGGAATAGATATTGACCGTCCTGCGTTTTCGTGGAAAATGAAATCAGACAGGGAAGGCGCGAAGCAGACAGCGTATTCCGTCACGGTGAGAGACGATGACGGCGAGGTCTGGAACAGCGGCAAGGTGATGTCTGATAAGTCCGTTTATATAGAATACGACGGCGCGCCGCTCAGAAGTGAGACGCGGTATTTCTGGAATGTGACCGTCTGGGACGGTGATGATTTTGCGAAAGCTTCATCATGGTTTGAAACAGGTCTTATGAGTAATGATAAAAATGTCTGGGACGGAGCGGAATGGATAGGCAGCCCGAAGCAGGGGATAAACACAGACGTTGTTGACAGCTACACCGTTTCCGGAACATTTATTTCCGATAAACTCTGTCTTGCTGTGAACGCGCGCGACCGGGAAAACTGTGTTCTCATTGAGATTGAAAGCGCGTCAGTCTGCGTCTATGAAATGTCGGACGATGAGTGGGGAGACGGCAAGCCGTATAAAAAGCTTCTTGGTGAATATGTGACAGGGGTGATGACAGGGGGACGGTTCTCCTGTCACCTGTGTGACAGTGAGAACCGTCATAGCTGTCACACATTTGTTTTAGATATCAACCGCAGAAATGTCACGCTTAGAATAGATGGTGAAACGGTTATCGACAATGAGTGCATACTGCCGGGAAATCCGCCTGATTGTCCGCGGAAAACATATATGATGTCAATAGGCTTTAACCAGACGGAAGCAAAAGCGGTTATTGAGCATCTTAAAATTGCAAGCGGCGGACAGGTTTTGCAGGAGGATAATTTCAGGGACGGTATTTTTTCGGCTCTCGGTGAATACAAAAACGGCAGTCTTGTGATTGAGAATGATTTTGCGCTTGTATGTCCCGTGAGCGGTGTGAATGTGCGTAAGCTTTTCGAGTCAGATGGGAAAATAAAATCTGCGAGACTATATGCGTCTGCGTGCGGCTTTTATGAAGCCTATATAAACGGCAAAAAAGTTGGAGAGGACTTTTATAATCCGGGTTTTACGGATTACAGACTCAGGATACAATACCAAACCTTTGACGTTACCGATATGATTGGAAACGGAATAAATTCAATAGGCGCGGTCGTGGGAAAAGGACATTATTCGGGCTTCTGCGGCTACAGCGGCGCTATGGTGTATGGAAAAGAAAATTCCTTTATAGCGAAGCTTGTCATAAACTACGAAAACGGAGAAAGACGCGTTATCGTAACAGACGAAGAATGGCAGTTCACCGATAAAGGCGCGCTCATAAACAGCGACTATTTTGACGGCGAGACGTATGACGCGCGGCTTGAATTCGACTGGAATGACGCGTCAGACAGCAGGTGGGTACGGTGCGGAATAAAGCAATGGAGCGGTGATGTAATTCCGACTAACGGAACGCTCCGTGACGTGAAATTTATGCTTAGCGCGCAGAAGGGACCGACTGCGAAAGTTACAAGAACGCTTCCGGGTAAATTCATATGCGAAATGCCTGATGGGCATTACGTATACGATATGGGAGAAAACATGGTCGGAACTGTGCGCATAACGCTTAAAGGCAAATGCGGACAAACGATAAAAATACGTTACGGTGAAATGCTCTGTGAGGGAAGGGTATACGTTAAAAATCTGCGCAGTGCGGCGAATACTGACATTTATACTCTGCGTGGTGAAAACGATGTATTCACTCCGTCTTTTACCTCGCATGGATTCAGGTATGTTGAAATAAGCGGCAGCGGACATGAAATAAGCCGTAATATTATAGTTTCGGTTGAAGGTCTTGTTATTTCAAATGTGTATGATGTCACTGGCGGCTTTGAATGCTCAAACCCGCTTGTGAATAAGCTTTACAGTAACATTATAAACGGTCAGCGCGGTAACTCACTGCTTGTGCTTACGGATTGTCCGCAGCGTAACGAGCGTATGGGTTGGGCAGGTGACGCGCAGGTGTTCGCGCGTACCGCCGCTTACAATATGGATACAAAGGCATTTACTGATAAATGGCTCAGGGACTTAGAGGACGCGCAGCTTATGTATAATAAAAACGGTGCTGTGCCTGATACCGCTCCTTTGGGCGGTGATAACAGAGCCGACGGCTGCGGCGGCTGGGGTGACGCTGCGGTTATTGTGCCGTGGGAGATGTACAAGGCATACGGCGATATACGCATACTCAAAAACTGCTATATAATGATGAAAAAATGGGTGGACTATCAGAGTAGAGCAGACAGGCAGAATTACGGCTTGCGCGTTGTGGACGGCAGGGAAGAGCCGGATAAATCCGACCTTGCTTCAGAGCCGTTTATTCAGGTACAGCAGCGGCGCGGCGATCATCTCACTTATGACGCTTCAACTCCGTATATATACTCAGCTACGGCATATGCCGCGCATTCAGCGGATATTTTATCGCGCGCGGCAAAAATACTCGGATACATAGACGATGCGGAAAAATACCGCCGCCGCTTTGAGGATATAAAACGCGCGTTTAACGAAGCGTGGATACAAAATGACGGTTCTGTCGCATACTGGGGCGAGGTCAGTGAAAACACGCCGCATTGTGGCGAGGCTGTAGCATTGGACGGAAGCGTCACGCGCTACACGCGGTATGCGGAAAATCTGCCGAATAAACCAAGCCAGACGGCATATGCGCTTGCGATTGATTTTGACCTTATACCAAGTAAAATGCTCTCAGAAACAGCGCGGTATTTTAGAGACAGTATTGGAAGAAATAAAAACAAGCTGTCGGTCGGATTTTTAGGTATATCACATCTTAACACGGCTCTTTCAAAAGCGGGACTTAGTGAAACCGCGTTCGCGCTAATAGAGCAGGAGGAAAATCCGTCATGGTTATATAGCGTGAAAAACGGCGCGACTACGATATGGGAACGCTGGGATTCATATATAGCGGAAACGGACGAGTTCGGCGATGTGTCCATGAACTCGTTCAATCACTATGCGTACGGTGCGGTAGGCGAGTGGATGATGGGGAATATACTCGGAATCAAGCCGACCATGGCAGGATATAAAAGGTTTCTTTTAGAGCCGGCAATAGGCGGCAGTCTGACATATGCTAAGGGATATCACGAATCGCCCTACGGGAGAATAGAGTCAGGATGGACAAAGGAAAACGGTAAAGTAGTGTATGAATGTACTGTTCCGCCGAACACAACCGCGCTGTTGCATCTTCCCTCGGGTGAACCACACGAACTTAAAAGTGGTAAATATAAATTCATGATAAAAATGAAAGGGTGATAAAAATGACATTACAGGAGATAATAGATTCAAGTGACCACATTGTATTTTTCGGCGGCGCTGGTGTTTCGACAGAGAGCGGTATTCCCGATTTCCGCAGCACGGACGGGTTATATAATCAGAAATATAACTATCCGCCCGAAGTGATTTTATCGCACTCGTTTTTCATGAACGAAACGGAGGAATTTTTCCGATTCTATCGTGATAAAATGCTTTATGTTGATGCAAAGCCAAACGCCGCGCATGAAGCTCTTGCGAAATTAGAAAAGAGGGGCAAATTAAAGGCGGTTATAACTCAGAATATAGACGGTCTGCATCAGGCGGCGGGAAGTAACCGCGTGTTTGAGCTGCATGGCAGCGTTCTGAGAAATTACTGCATGAAGTGCGGTAAGTTTCATGGCGTGGACGCTATTCTGAATTCAACCGGTATACCGCGCTGCTCCTGCGGCGGAATAATAAAGCCGGATGTGGTACTGTATGAGGAACCGCTTGATGATTATATAATGAAGATGGCGGAGGCGTTCGTACAGGCGGCTGATGTGCTTATCGTGGGCGGAACATCACTCGTTGTATATCCCGCGGCTGGATTTGTGTATCATTATATGGGAGATAAGCTTGTACTTATAAATAAATCATCGACGTCAATGGATAATAAGGCGGCGCTGCTGATAAATGACAGCATAGGTAAGGTATTAGGAGAGCTTAAAATATGAAGGAAAACAGTGCTTTTGAATTAATCTATGAACAGGTATGCCGAATTCCGCGCGGCAAGGTTGCCACATACGGCATGATTGCGCGTCTGGCAGGTAATCCGCGCTGGTCGCGTGTAGTAGGATACGCGCTTCATGTAAACCCCAGACCGGGCGAGATACCGTGTCATAGAGTTGTGAACCGCTTCGGCGGACTATCATCCGCGTTTGCGTTCGGCGGGTGCGGTATGCATCGTACTCTTCTCGAAGAGGAGGGCGTGGATTTTAACGAAGACGGTAATGTGGACTTGGACAGGTTTTTATGGGATGGGAAATAATAGATCATAAAATATTATATTAAAACTAAGGAAGTATGGGAATAACTATGCCGTATTTTAATTATCATGCTAAAGCTAAGAAGCTGATTTCAGAGGGACATCTGGTCGGCTATGAAATGGTGGATAATTGGAATGGCATTTCTCCTGCGTTAGTGCTGTATTTTGATAATAATAAGCCTATGCCGATAAGGGAATATAAATTTAAAGAGTATTTTAAAATTCTAAAAATAAATAATTAATGCGCGTAACGCGCATGACAAGCCTTGTAAGCATTATCTTACAAGGCTTTTCTTATGCAGTTTTTCTAAATCTTTGAGCTTAGTCTCCATTCTGAGGACTAAATATAAAATTATCTCCTAATACTAATCCAATTTCCTGCCAGCCTGTGACATCATCGGTAGAGTTCATTTCATTACCCTTGCAATAGAGATATGTTAATTTGGTATTATTGGAAACATCAAGCTTAGTCAGCTTATTATAGCCGCAATCAACATCCGTTAATTTTGTATTATTGGAAATATCAAGAGTGGTTAAGTAATTACCCTCGCAATCAAGATATGTTAATTTGGTGTTATTGGAAACGTCGAGCTTAGTCATCTTATTTTCCCATGCATTAAGCTCTTCTAAGTTTATATTATCAGACACATCCAATTCCTCTAACTCATTCCTGTAACATACCAAACACATTAAATTGACACAATCCAAAGGCTTCAATGAAGTTAAGCTATCATATTCACAATACAATTCTTTCAGTTTAATACAACCTGACACATTTAACTCTGCCAGAAACGGATTATATCCGCAGTCCAGTATTTCTAATTCCTTATTATTCGAAAAATCAAGCGTTTGACAATCGTTAAACCAGCAATATAGTTCTTTTAATTTTGTATTTTCAGAAACATCAAGCTCAGTTAATTTATTTTCAACACAATTAAGTATCTGTAATTCAGTCAAATACTCAATCCCTGCAAGGCTCTGTATTTCTTTATCTTCAAGGTTTAGTTCAGTGATATTTCTTACGTCAGATTTGTAAATCGGTTCATCTTCATTTTTTCCTGTGATTGTTCGTATCTCTTGCAGAAATTTGCTGTCTTCAAATCTATCCGTTATATCCGAATCAGATTCTAATTTTACTTCCAAGCTATTTACTAAGGGTATCATTGATGGAAGCGAGTCCCATGCAAACACTTTGACTAACCACTCATTTTCTTCTGAAAAATCATCCGGAACAGTAATACTTACTGATTTCTCCGTAGCTTCACATTCTTTATAAGATACGTCAACTAATCTGTCGTCTTTATAAAGAGCCAAAATTAAATCACATGTGCCCTCTAAGCCGTCAGCAAAAACAGTTATATCGTCTCCGGGCATCAGAATATTGGATGGCGTATATTTCCAGCTGCACTTATTTGAGTTGTCGGCAAATACGCTTATTGACAGTATATGATTAAGTATCATTGCAATAATTAGTACTGATAATATCCTTCTTTTCAATTTAATCATCCTTCCCAATGTTTACATTTAAAATTATGTATTTATCTAATTATACATAATTTACATCTATTTGTCAATACTCTATATTCAATGTATGTTATATTATTTACATAAGAATTGAGGTGTAAATTATGAGAACTACGGCTCAGATTATACGCGATTTGCGCGAAGATAACGATTTAAAACAGTCGGATTTAGCAAAAATATTATCCGTATCGCAGCAGTATTATTCAAAATATGAAATGGGACAATATGAACTGCCTGTCCGGCATATAATCACTCTTGCAAAGTTTTATAATATATCTGCCGATTATTTATTAGGCTTAACAGATTATTCAACGGCAATTAAAAATTCAGATTTTAATACTCCCACAAAAGAATTAATTAATGATATTCTGGAGCTTGATGATGTATCGAAAAATGCCGTCAAGGACTATGTTGACCTGTTAAAACTAAGAGAAAAGTATGCCCATAAGAGCTAAGCATATTAAAACTTCCGGTCGTGAAGTATAGCTTAATACCATGTTAACATATTCATACTTTAAAGTCAATTTAAGTTGGTATACGCAGGTAATTATTACCTATTTGTTCCAATTCGGTCCTTTATTCGGGCATATGATTATCCGGTGGAATGGTTTGTTCGGATTTGGTATGGGATTTCTTATGTTAAATTCTATTAATTAAAAATTCTTTTACTATATGCAAACTATAAGTATTGCGCGGTCTGGGCAATTTGTCGATAGTCTGAGAGGGTGTTGCGTTAAGCAACACCCTCTTTTGGGTTGAATGAAACAGCCCTTTTTCTTGAACCTCCTGAAGAATTGAATTACAGTATGCATATGTCTGCGTATAAAAATTTTAGAAAAAGAAAAAAATCTCTTGACAAACAACTACTACAAGTGTGTTATATAAATATATCCATCAGGATGATATTCAGCAGAACGATAACGGTATGATAGTAGTAAATATAAAAAACACCGAGGTTATCTATAACAAAGGCAAGTATTACGACCTGGATTTTAGTAAAAATCGCGTATACCTTACAGGTAAAATAACAGCATCATCAGATACCGATGAGTCTGTCCGTGAAAAGGAAGTAAAATTTGTTGTCGGTGAGGATAAGATGAGCAAAATCAGTCACGCAGGGATGTATAGAACGGGAGAGGAGCTTACGCTTCTCATGCGGTATGACGATATAAAAAATTATGTAGGTAAAGACTGCTCCGTTTACTGTGAAATGCTTGGCGGTAACCTGACAGTTATAATGGCTGAATAGAAGGAGAAAAGATAAAAAGAAATAGCTTGAAACCCCGGGTTTCAGGCTATTTCTTTACTGGTGCCGATGGTGGGGGTCGAACCCACATGATGTTGCCATCACGGGATTTTGAGTAGTCAAAGCTAATAATAAGGAAGCATTTTTTATTTTTAGGTAATGCTGAGTAAGGATTGACAAACCGCACCATTATGCCATTTTTAAGCTATTTTCAGACTGATTACAATATCATTCGACAAAATGTAAAAATACTCGGAATTTTTATTTTATTTCGATTTTGACGACATTTTAGCGACAGTGATATGATTCATAAAATATTTTTCTTTTTAGGTTTAACCAATTCACCAAACATAGCACCACCTATTATTAAGGCTGCACCTATTATCTGAATTAAACTCATTCTTTCTGATAATAACATTGCTGAAAGCACTACTCTATGGGAAGAACAAGACGAGTGACATACTTATCGGGCTTAATTTCACGGCCTGTATTCGGTGCGACAAGTCCGAGAGTACGCGGATAACCTGCCGGTTTTAAGTTCATCTCACGTACCTTTTTACTGAGAAAATCATAAACCTCGTTGAAGTTTCCGTAATTTCCGTAATGCAATACCGAAAGCGCCCTGCAGCCCGGGATTGTAACAGTTTCCTCCGATGCACAGTCCGGCTCTAAAGGGAGACAGCATATGTAATTTGTTTCTTTATACTTAAATTCACAGTCATAAAAATCATCTCGTTTATTTATAATAAACAGCGGTTCAGACGCAAGAGGTCTATAACCTTTTTCGCATGCCTCATGATAAAGATTATACATATCCCTGTATCTGTCAGCAAGAGTTATACCCGAATACTCCCTTGCATAACATACATAATCGGGCAGTATGATAATTTTTGCAGTAAGATGATTTTTATCTCCGATTCGAAGTTTCATTTCCTCTAAAGCGCGGTTTAAAATAAAAATCCTATTTTCTAATTTTTCAGCAATAGCGGCGGAGGTTCCGCTTGAATTATAATATTCCGCGATATCGTTATATTGCAATCCCATTTCCTGAAATGCTTTTATTTGTATGAGCTTGGCTATATTATGATTATCATAATAGCGGTATCCGCTTTTCGTATCGCAGTAAGCCGGAGTAAGAAGTCCTCTGTCCTCCAGACGCAGAATTGTGCTGCGTGAAATGCCGCAGACCTTGCTTACATGGTTTATTGTAAATAAATCTTTTTTCACAAAAGCCCTTCTCTCTATTGACTCGTTCATAAGTGAACATGTTATAATATTATATTACTACAAAAAGGTTTAAAAATCAACAGAGTTTATGTAAAAGGAGAATAATTTATGAAGAAAAGGATTATTTCCATGCTGCTGGCTGCCAGTATGCTGTCAGGTCTGTGCCCGGCGGCGCTTGCGGCGGATGAACCCGTTATCTGGGGCGCGGAGCGAATGACAGAGATAAGCGATTTGGAGGCGGAAAACGGCGTAATCTACATGGGCACGAGCGCGGTCAGAGCCGAAGAACACGGAACATATCTGTTCACTGTGTACAGAGACGGAAACAGTGAAGAGGAGGCAAGCATACAGCTTGACACTATAGACGTATCCGCAACGATTAGAGAGGACTATGACGTGCTTATAGACGGCATAGAATACTATGACTGCGGCGGAACTGTTATGGAGCGCAATGCCAATATTGACGCGGAGGAAAAAATCGGCGAATACATAAGCAGCGTAAATGAAATACAAACACAGCTGGCTGAGAACGCGCCTGATGAAGAGACAGTCGAGAGCGAGCTTGCAAAACGAGTGGCTGAGCAGACCGGCGGGGAAACGCGGACTATACGTGTAAACGGCTCTGATATGTCCGAGGGCGATTTCCTCACGGAAATGTTTGAGACCTACGGCGGCAGCGCGGAATTGTCGGCGGAGGAGTATCAGGCGAACTCAGAGGCTCTTTTGGCGGACACACAGGATAATCTGGCGGATTACATAGCGGTGTCCTCAATGGCTGAAGTCGTATTCGCGCCCGGTGAGACAGAAAAGCAGATTGAGATTAAAATCAATAAAGATAAAAAAGCCGAGGATGATGAAATTTTCATGCTTTTGTTATCATCTCCCAGGGGTGCGGAGCTTGGCGACCTGAACACCGCGACTGTGACTATTGAGGACGATGAGGAAAAGGAAGCGTCATATGTGAGCTTTGCATCGGATAAGCTTACGTTATCGAATGGCGTAATAACTCTTGTAAGAACAGGCGCGGAATACATCATGGTATCCGTGGACATTGTTCTTTTAAGCGGCGAAAGCAAGACGGTTTACTTTAAGCCCTACCAGACAGAGGCTGAGGTAGAGTTTGATATCGACGGCAGCGGCAAAGAGACAATTAAGCTTGAGAATTTCAAGGGTTGCGAAGCGGGTGAAATAACGGAATGTGAAGTAACCTTCGGTGATACGGAAACAGCCGGTAAAGATGTTAATATAATTAAGAGCTATACGGATTCTATGACTCAAAAACACGGCATACAGCTTTTTGCCAACAGCAGCTCAGATGCAAATCCGTTTTATCTGGACGGTGTAGCACCCGGCGATGTAAAGCCGAACCGCAGCGCCGGTTCACCTATGCTGGAGATTACGTTTGATCCGAACAAGAGGGATGAATATGGCAATCTTTACGCTGAAATCATTGATACAAGCTATGACGGCGGCGTGCATGTGGGTAACTACTATTTCCCACAAAACTTTACTACCGGCTTGTTCTCAGGGGATACAGGAAAGAAGCAATTTTCCGAGTGGAGAAATGACGCGAAAAGCGTAAATGATTCTGCTCCGAACGGATACATTTATCTTGAATATTATCATTCCTATATAGCAAGAAAAGGAAAAAGCTATGCAAGAATTACGAATATCCCTCACGAAAAGTACGGCTATTACGCTGTAGACTGGGAAAACAACCCTTATAGCGTATACAGTCCGGGTTTGGCAAACGGACTTTTTAAGATTTTTGCAAATACGAGCAACAATACCTCGGGTACTTGGACGGAACAGATATATAAAGGAAATAAATTTTCAAGACAAACCACAGCTTTAACCTCTCTGAGAAATGGTTTGCCGCAGAAGACACTTGGAAAAATGACTGTCTACGCGTCGGATGAAAGCGGCGGCGCTACTCCGTGGCCGAAAATCAAGCTGTACGGCATGGCGGCTATGTTCAGAAAATTCAATATATCTCTCGGAACAGTCGGTAAGCTGAGCATAAGAGACGGAATAAACTCAAAGCACAGCGAGAATCCGTGTACCGTTTCGCTGGCAACCGGTCATAACCTTAGATATGCGGAGCAGACCTTGACTATCACAGGAACTTCGACAAGACCCGATGACGATAATCTTATGCCCGGCGAGCTTATAGGCTACAGAATTCTCACTAACAATACAAGCGTAGAGGAATCTGAAAGAAACACGTTCTATTATATGGCGGAGGGTTATAATCCCACGGACGCGGATACTGTTAAGCTGAGCAGTAACGCGGGACTTAATATTGAACACACAAGCGGAGATTTAACAAATATCAAATTTGATACAGATTTTATCAGCATAGTTGACAAGTACTTAAAAGGCGTGCACGGAAAAGGTATTACGTGGACTACTGATCTGGAATTTACGCCGCTGTATAAGTACAAGGGTATTAAGCTGCAGGTAAACGCGTCAAAAAATGGAAGCATAAAGGATTTGCCTGTCGGCACATATAATTCCAATGACGCAGATGCGTTTCATCTTGGCGATACAATAGAGCTTTTAGGAGTACCCGCAAACGACGTGTGGGAATTCGCCGGAGTTAAAATTGTGGGCAGAGCTACAGAAAACGTGAATGAGCAGCCTATTGTCAATTATACGGTATGGTCAACAAATGAATCTGAGATTTTCATGAGACTCGGCACAAATAACTGCAGATTCTATGTTATTGAGCCGGTGTTTAAGGAAAAATCGGGTAATTACATATCATTTAACAGAGGCGAAAACAGTGATAAAATAACCGTTTTAAACGTTCTTACCCCAAACCAGATAAGAACGATAAACAAGAATACGGATTACGATATTGCGGAGGACGCGTTTATATACATAGCCGAGCCTACAGCAACCGGTAAAACGGAGGCGGAGACTCTTATTAATATGATAACTCCTGTTGTCGGAAAGACCTACAAAATTCAGGCATACGGACAGGAGGAAAGTGGAAATTCATATTACTGGGCGCCTGTTTATGAGCAGCAGTATACCTTCGGACCGAACAAAAAGGTAGGAGGATATACAACGTATGTGGTCGCGTCCGGAGAGCTTTCGGAAAATGTTATAGATCTGAGCGGCAGCAGGGCGTACCATGACAATGACACATACTTAGAGGTACGCGGCAATGTAATGAGCATGGAGTATACTATACGACAGAACTCCGAGGCGATAACTGACGAGCCGGTAAATGGAATGACGGTTTACGGTCCTGGCGAGATGAGCAATATGTGGATCACTCCGCGCGGCTCGTCAAAAGCGGTGAAAACGCTTTATCCGGAGATGCCGCAGACTTCAACCAATGACGATGGTTCGTTCGCTCTTCCGGGAGTATATATTCCCGGCGTAGACGGCGACTTATCATATATGCTTTACTACACCAACGGTGATATTGAGGGCTTGGCACAGGTAGAGGCAGATTCTCCGCGAACAAGAGCGGATATAACATATTACCGTACTCTGACAAACGACGATCCAAAAGCGGAGGATTATCAGACAAACTATCAGGTAACTAAAAAGATCAAGGGGTATATTCAGACGCTTAAAAATAATATTACCACCCCGGTTATAACCTACGGCGCGCCTTATCCGACATCTGTCAACTACAGTTATGCCAACTCCGGCAATAATGAGCAGTACGGAAATGCATCTAACAGCATAAAAATTGTTGACGATAACCTGACCGTTTCGACACAGATTGCCTTAAACGGACATATATTGAGCAAGGTTGTGTTCACGCTCGCTACAGTCAGAGGCGCGGACGTTGAATATACTGTAGACGCCACAAGAGTAGGGCAGTCTTATTTCGAATGTAACTTCGGCGGGAAAAATATGAAGGACATATTTGAGCCGGGCGATAAGCTTTATATAACACTCTACGACACTAAGAAGAAATCAGTACAGTATCAGCTGATCGGTGATGACGGAGAACCTGTTCTGAACTCCGCAGGAAATCCGATATTTGAGGAAACTCAGTATGATATAGTTTATACCAGACTTTACACCGGTCTGAGCTTTACTGTGCCGATGACTGACGCTGTACTCCAGTCATTTGATATGACCGAGGCTGCCGAAATGATTGACGTTCCCCTTGTCGGCAGCGTTATGGGCAGCGCAAGCTCGGGCGTGCTGAGCTTTAGCAATGATAAATGGGAAATTGACGGCATGGAAGGCTACACGATGACGTTTGACGCAAACGCGACGCTTATAGGTCAGCCTTCAGAACCCGCGAAGGACGCATTAAGAAAAGTAAAAGAAATGAAAAATGAAGCCTCGAAAAAGGCTGAAGAGTTTGCGAAGAAGTCGACTTTAAATATAGACAAAGATACAACAAATAAGCTTAAAGACAGTATTTATAAAAGATCGCTTTCTGATACCTTCGGCGGTAACTCGATCAATCTTAATGTTATTGTTCTGCTGAGTTTGGAATTCGGATACAGCGAACAGACGGGCAGCTTCGTATTCTTAGGCGGACAGTTTGCTTTCGGAGGCACATTCGGAATAGAGCATACCTTCTACACTGTAGTTAACGGGGTACCGCTGTTTATGCAGCTGGGCGCGGAGGTTACTGCGGAATTTGAAGCGAATTTCAGAGAGGAGCATAATCTGACGTCTGACTTATTCAGTAAGACTGAAAATATAGCTGAAGTTATGCCAAATGACGATGTGGGACTGTTCCTGCTTTTGAGCGGTAAGATGCAGGCGGGCGTCGGCATATGCGGAGTATTGTCGGTAAGAGGTATTCTGCAGCTTGACATAAAAATCTATACATCGTTTATGGATATTAATAAGGGCAGCGGAATTATGGCCACCTTATACGGCGGATTAGGTATTGACCTGCTTATATTCAGCTTTGAATATGTGGCTGAGATAGGCACAATCGGCGCGGGTATTTATGAAAAGTACACCGGCTGGGGTGACGGAACAAACGTGGCTTCGCTTGCCGCGATGATGGATGACGGAGCGATAAGAACGTATAATATGGGCGGCGGCGCGAAGGTCGGAGAAAATAACGCAGGCGTAAGGCTGATGGCGGCGGATGAAGACTATACCATATTGCTTGATAACGCGCCTGAACGCACAAGACCGCAGATTGTGACTATGAACGATGGAAGAAAGTTTATGCTCTATATAGGCAGCGATAGTGACAGCGCGCGTGACTCGAATAAGAGCCGCCTCTATTACAGTATTGATAATGGAAACGGAACATGGACAGAGGCAAAGCCTGTAGATGACGACGCTACGGCGGATTCAACGCCGGCTCTCGCAGTATACGGCGATAAGGTAATTATTGTCTGGGCGGACGCATCAAGAGAATTCACCGAGAATGATGATGCCAAGACAATGCTTTCACTATTCGATATATCAATGGCAGTGTTTGATGGTGAAACTCTGTCGGAGCCGATTAAAGTGAACGATGACACGGATGCCCGGTTTATGGATTACGGTCCTGTAATCTGCGCAGACCCTGAAGGCGAGCTGGGAGCAGCATTATATTATGTAACGAAGGATGTAAACACAGCTGCGTCTAACGAAGCTTTGGTTGACCCTCTTGGAACATATCAGACTATCAGCACGAAAACATGGGACGGCACAACGCTTGATGATGATGTGAGCTATATCAGCATTAATAATGATTCGCTTCTTATGAATTTTGATGCGGCAATGACTGTAATTCCGGTGAACGGCGAGGATCATGTGTTCGCAGTCTGGACTTATGTAATAGACAATGACGGCAATCTACATAATACTGATGACAGCGATGTGTATATGCAGTTCTATGACATTACCGCAAAAGAGGTTTACGATCCGATAAACCTGTGCGGCGACTTCCTGCCTGATATGAACCCTCAGCTTACAAGAATTTCAGGCAGCGAAGGCGAGACTGACGAGATATATCTCTCATGGGTAAAGCAGCGCAACGCTCAGGTTGGAGATACAAAGATTTCCGAGCTCAACGTATTATCTGTAAACAGCGCGGCGTCAATGGCGGCGTCAATGATAGAGGATGGAGAAGTCAACGCTGACAGCGTGACAGAGACAATCAAGGATATGGCGTATTCCGATGAATTTGGACTTCCGGTAAGCAAGGTAGTATTGTCAGAGGACAATAATAAGGAGGCTCCGCTCACAAATTATAAGATTATGAAGGGCGAGGACGACAATCTGTATCTGTTGTGGACTAACAGCGGCAGCACTGATAAGGACGATTTCTCAATCGAACTGTACGGAGCAATGAAATATACGGCTGCTGACGAGGAGGCGGACAGCGGCTGGGGCAAGGCGGTTAAGATAACCGATTTTGCTTCCAAGGCGCCGAACACGGTTATAGACGAGTTCGCCACAGTTGTGGACGCGAACGGCAATATAACACTTTTGAGCAATATGTACACTCAAAATCTGGAAGAAACTATAAGAAACGGGCATACGGTATATAACACTGTTTATTCGCAGAACCGCCTTATTGAATTCACGGTTGATAATTCGGAAAAGGCAGAGGTCGATGGTGACAGCATAGCTTTTGCGAAGGCATATCCGAAAGCGGGCGAGGAAACAACGCTTGAATTTAATATAAACAACGCGGGTCTTAAAAAGCTTGACGGTTATAATGCTGTTGTGAGAATCGGCGGCGAGGAATTTGGTACAGTGTCAAGCGACGGGCTGCTTTTCGGCGGTAACAGCGAGACAGTTTCAGTAACAGGAATAATGCCTGCAAATATAACAGATGATACAAAAATAGAGATCAGTGTAAACTGTAATGATGGCAATTCAAGCGACACATACATCGGAGAAATACCATACGGCGCAAACCTTGAATTTGAAAGCGCAGGTATTGAGCGCAACGAAAGCGGTGAATTTATCTACACCGTGAAGATTACAAACTCAGGTAACGCGTCAAGCGGCGAGTTCATGCTTGATATAAGCCGCATAAAGAACGGCGAAGGCTTAGTTGGCGAAATCACAACAAACAGCTTTGCGTCAATCGCACCGGGTGAGACAGTCACAAGAGATATAACATTAAAGCCGGATACGCTCAGTATATTTGATTTCGGAACACTCGGATTTGCGGAGCTTAGCCTAAGAGCTATAAGCGGAGAAAACGAAATCGGCGGAGCGTTTGAAAATGTTTCAAGCCGTGACTACGCGCAGAAAATCACAGTAAACGGAAAGAACAGCACTGTGACGTTAAACGTATCGGAGAATGATATGCTTACTCTCAACGTAGTCAAGACTCCGGCGGATGACGGCGACTCTTTCGCATATGATTCGGCTGACCCCGATACAGCGTATGTTGATGAGCACGGCAGACTTGTGGGCGTTAAACATGGTGAGACAACAATAACCATAACAGAAGTTAATTCAGGTATAAGTGAAACATTTACCGTAACGGTAACCGAATCGAGCGTTATACCTACCGCTCCGCCCGAAAGCACATCACAGCCGGAGCATACAGAGCGCCCGGCAGGCAGCAGAGGCGGAAGCGGAAGTTTAAAACCCGCTTCAACACCTGCTCCGACTGCATCGGCATCTCCTGCCTACACACAGGAGCCTTCACCGGACGTAACCGCTGCTCCGTCAGGAAATTCGGTTAAATGGTTTAAGGACGTTCCCCAAAGCGCGTGGTATTATAACTCGATTAAGTACGCTTATGATAACGGCTTGATGGTCGGTATAACTGACGATACCTTCGAGCCGGAAACAAATGTTACAAGAGGAATGATTGTGACGGTACTCCACAGAAAGGATGGTACTCCGTCAGCAAGTAAGCCGTATACATTTACTGATGTTTCCAAAGACTCGTATTACTCTGACGCGATAGCTTGGGCAAGCGAAAACGGTATTGTTGCAGGCTATTCAGATACTGAATTCGGACCGGATGACAGTATCACCCGTGAGCAGATGACGGCGATTATGTGGAGATATGCAAAGTACAAGGGTATTGATGTGTCGGTAGGGGAAAACACGAATATTTTAAGCTACACCGATGCTGAAGAAGTAAGTGAATACGCGGTTAATGCAATGCAGTGGGCATGCGGTGCCGGCATTATAAACGGCATGGACGGAGCGCTTGTTCCTAAAGGCAATGCAACGCGCGCACAGACGGCTGCCATATTAGAGAGAATGAACAATCAGGAGATAAAATAAAAATACAGTAATTGAATTTGACAGATGGGAGGTAATTAGATGAAAAAAACAAACGATACCGCAGTTCAGCTTGAATTTGTACCTGTTCCCAGGATGTTTGAGGAGCAGGTCGAGGCAAACAGGGACAAAACTGCGGTTGTATGTGCCGGTGTAAGCCTGACATACGGCGAGCTTAACGTGCGCGCAAACCGTATTGCAAATACCCTGATTAATCTGGGTGTGACGCGCGAAAATCCGGTCGGAGTTTTGCTCAACAGAAGCGTTAACGTATACGCCGCGCGTCAGGGAATTTTAAAATCAGGCGGCGCATTTGTTGTCGCGTCGCCGGAATATCCCGAGGATAGAGTAAGCTATATTTTTGAGGACTCGGGCGCGAAATTCGTGCTGACGACAGCCGAAATTAAGGCAAGCTACGGTGATATGTGGGACAATCTCAACTGCAAGCCGCTTATTATTGATGAAGTATTGGAAAACGGCTGTGATGACAATCCGGATATAGAAATATCGGAGCATGATTTGTGCTACTGCATCTATACCTCAGGCTCTACCGGCAAGCCCAAGGGCGTTATGATTGAGCACGGAAATCTGGCAAATTACTTGAATGTAAATCCGAAAAGCTATATGATGCTCGGTTTTGTAGAGCATGCGTCGGTGGTTCTGGCGCAGGCGGCAATGACCTTTGACATGTCGATTATGGAGGAATTTATTCCGCTCACAACCGGTATGACGGCGGTTATTGCTACTGAGGAGGAAATTCAGAACCCTAATCTGCTTTCGGAATTAATCAAAGAAAACGGTGTCGATGCAATTTTAATGACACCGTCATTCCTGTCAATGCTTCTCAGCTTGCCGAATTCAGCAGATACGTTCGGACAGGTTAAGCTATACCTTGTCGGAGCCGAGGCATTCCCCGCAGGACTGTATGACAAAATAACCGCGATAAATAAAGACGCGTTTATTATGAACGCCTACGGTCCTACCGAGGCTACAATAAGCTGTTCGATGAAGGTAATCACAAGCGGCGATAATATCACCATCGGCACTCCCACTTCCAATATATCTCTATTTATCATTGATGAGAACGGAAACGAGCTTCCTGACGGACAGATTGGCGAGCTTTTAATATGCGGCGCAGGCGTAGGCAGAGGATATGTAAATCTGCCGGAGCGCACCGCCGAGGTATTTATTGAGTTCCGTGGAATGAAAGGTTACAAGTCGGGAGATTTGGCGCTTATTAATCCCGCCGGAGAGATTGAGTTCCACGGACGTAAGGATAATCAGGTAAAGCTCAGAGGTCTCAGAATTGAGCTGGGCGAAATTGAAGAGGTTATTAACAGCTTTCCGGAAGTGAAAAACTCTATTGTTATTGCTGTGGATAACACGTATCTCTGCGCGTATTACACGGCTGAGCGCGATGTAACACCGGAGGAGCTGAGAGATTTTGCGGCGGAAAAGCTGGCGTATTACATGGTGCCGGACGTTTGGATTCAGCTTGAGGAAATGCCCTTAACGCAGAACATGAAAATCGATAAAAAGGCGCTGCCTAAGCCCATAATGACGCAGGGTGACAATGAAGTGCCAAAAAATAAGACGCAGCAGAAAATATTTGACATAGTCGCGTCTGTTACCGGCAACAGCAATTTCGGCATAAATACTGATTTCTACCGCGCGGGACTTTCGTCATTGGGCGCAATGCAGCTTAATGTGCGTCTGGCGGAGGAATTCAATATTGCAATAAAAACAAGCGATATCCACAGAAATAATACAGTGGTCTTACTTGAAAAATTTATAGCTGACGCTCCCGGACTTGATGAACGTGAAGAACGTGAAACATATCCATTAACCGGCTCACAAAAAGGAATATTTGTCGAGTGCGCGAAAAATCCCGAAAGCACGATTTACAACATACCGTTCCTGTTCACGCTTGACGATAATATTGATATTGACGCGCTTAAAACCGCGATTACAAAAACGGTTGCCGCGCACAGTTATATGACGGCAAGATTCGGCATAAGTGAGAGCGGCGAGCTTTATCAGAAGCCGTGCCCGGAGGAGTTTGTGCCGGAAATCATAAATACCACGGACGCGGAATTTGAAAAGCTGCGCCAAAATCTTGTGCGCCCCTTTGAGCTTGAAGGCGGATTGGTGATGCGTGTTGAGCTTTACATTACCGAAACTAAGAAATACATGCTGGTAGATTTCCACCACATTATGACAGACGGTAATTCTTTTGCGATATTCTTTGCGGACTTAGACAGAGCTTATCGCGGCGAAGAGCTTTCCCCCGAAACATACACCGGATTTGATGCGGCAATTACAGAGGAGAAGGATATAGAGAGAGGCGACTATGATAAAGCCGCATTATATTATGATAGTCTGCTTTCGGGCGTTGAGACCGAGTCGCTGCCGATTTTTGACAAAAAAGGCGGTGTGCCATCAAAGGGATTGTTGAAACGCAGACTTTCAATAAGTACCAAGTCTGCCGCCGATGCCTGCGAAAACTTAGGCGTTACTCCAAATACATTATTTACAGGTGTGTTCGGTATCTTAGCGGCGCGCTACGCGGGCGCGAATGACGCGTTATTTGCGACAATTTACAACGGCAGAAACGATTCACGTCTAAAAAACACGGTGTGCATGCTTGTTAAAACGCTGCCTGTTTATTGCAATTTTGATGACAAAACAACAGTAAGCTCATATATGTCAGAGCTTCAGAAACAGCTTATGAACTCTATGGCAAATGACATATTCCCGTTTGCGGATATTGTCGGCAAGTACGGAATCAGTTCCGATTTATTATTCGCGTATCAGGCAGAGCTTACGGATGACCATCCAATCGGTGATACGATTGCAAAAGGCGAGGATTTGTCGCTTGATTTACCCAAGGAACCGCTGCTTATTCAGGTGCGTCTATATAACGGCGAGTATTATCTGACGGCGGAATACCGCTCGGATTTATACGATGAAGAAACGATTGAAAATATTTTAGACTCCTATGATGCGGCTATGACATCAATGCTTAACTGCCGCTGTGTTTCTGATGTGTCGATATTGTCAAAGGCGCAGGAGGAAAAGCTTGACAGCTTTAATATGACGGAAGTGCCATATGATTATACAAAGACAGTTGTTGATATGTTTATGGAGGCGGCGGAAGCTAATGCGGATAAAACCGCGGTGGTTTACCGCGATACAAAAATCACATACGGCGAGCTTGAAAAGACAACAAGAAATCTGGCGGGATATATAAAAGGTCAGGGACTCCATACCGAGGACGTTGTCGCCGTGCTTATACCAAGATGCGAATATATGGCGATTGCCTCAGTGGGTATAGCGCGTTCGGGCTGCGCGTATCAGCCGCTTGATTATACGTATCCGCAGGACAGATTACAATTTATGCTTGAGGATTCCGGCGCAAAGCTTCTTATTACAACGGAGGAAATGAGAAAGCTTGTTTCTGGTTATAGCGGAGATGTTCTTTTCCTTGACGATATACAGAATTTGCCCGAATATACAAAGGAACTTCCAAAGCCGTCGCCCAGTGATTTGTTTATACTGCTCTACACCTCAGGTTCAACAGGTGTGCCCAAAGGCTGTATGCTTGAATATGGCAACATTACTGCATTCTGTCGGTGGTACCATAGATATTATGAGCTTGACAATACCTGTCATGTTGCCGCGTATGCGTCATACGGCTTTGACGCGAGCATGATGGATATTTTCTGTCCGCTTACAATCGGCGCGGAGTCTCATATCATATGTGAGGATATACGGCTTGACTTAATAGTCTTAAACGAATATTACGAGAAAAACCAGATAACCCACAGCTTTATAACAACACAGGTGGGAAGACAGTTAGCAATGATGGAGAATAATTCTCTTCGTTATCTCTCAATTGGCGGCGAAAAGCTCGTTCCGCTGGAGCCGCCTACAGATTACAAATTCTTAAATGTTTACGGACCTACCGAGTGTACTGTGTTCACTACGGCGTTCTATATGGATAAGTATTATGATGATATACCTATAGGAAAGCCGGTGGATAATTTAAAACTTTATGTCGTGGATTCTAAAGG
>JAFLUB010000040.1 GCA_022509025.1 Oscillospiraceae bacterium
ACTTCAAGTTCTGAAAAAGGTGAAACACGACGTTTATCTTTCATATAACGCGGAAGAGAAACGAGCAGATTACCCTTTTGAAGAACGCCGACGTATGTTGATACTTCAAGTTCTGAAAAAGGGTGATATGCGACGTTTATCTTTTGCGTTAAGCATTGAATGCTTGTTCTGTTCTGTTTATGATGTCATCTTGCAGCGAACGTGAAAGTGTGGTAAACAGTGCGCTGTAACCCGCCACACGAACAACGAGTGACTTATAGTTTTCCGGATGCTTCTGGGCATCAAGCAGTGTTTCTCTGCTTACAACATTAAACTGCATATGCATTCCCTTCTGGTCGAAGAACGCTCTGATATACGCCGCAAAGTTCTGCAATCCCTCCATACCGCTCAATGCCGACGGGTGGAATTTCTGGTTATAAAGAGTACCGTTTGACGCAATACCGTGGTCGAGTCTTGCAACGGAATTTGCAGCCGCTGTCGGGCCCAACTTATCAGAACCGCTGCGCGGGCCTACGCCGTCTGCAATCGGCGTATTGGCAAGTCTGCCGTCAGGTGTTGCGCCTGTCTGCTCACCGAGCGGTACATTTGCTGATACAGGATAAAGTCCTGCATGGAACATACCCCCGCGCGGATTTTTATAGTTCTGTAATTCTTTCGTATAAACATACGCTACATCACGCGCAAACAAATCAATTTCTTCAATGTCGTTACCATACTTAGGCAGACTGTCTATCATTTCAAGCAGCTTATCATAACGCGCAACATCCGCCTTTGAAGATGTTCCCGAAAGGAACATTCTGCATATTTCCTCAATCTGCGCTCTTGAAACAGGCTTGCCCATCTTCACAAGATTATCAACAACCTCCTGAGTAGCAATCTTAGCCGCCTTAGGAGTAAGTCCTCTGCCATAGTTATGGATAAGCGCATCCTTGAATTCCGCCATTGTGACAAGCTTTTTCTCAAACACAAGCGTTTTTATAGCATAGAGCGCGTCAGTCATGTTTGCAATACCAAAGCCCTGCGGACCTGTGAAGTTATAATGCGCTCCGCCCTCCTGTATTGTCTTTCCGCGTGAGATACAGTCATCAATCATGCATGAAACAAACGGAAGCGGGCAGAGTTCACCGTGTGCCACGTCAATAGCGTTGTCAGCGTTAACCATCATGCGTATCATATACTTCATCTGAGCCTTATAAGCGTCATAGAACTCGTCAAATGTCTTCATCTGAAGTACATCGCCTGTTTGAATACTAATCTGAACACCCTTATCAACACCGTTTGAGAATACAAGTTCAAGCGGACGACACATATTGAAGAATGCCGCATCATGCCAACCGTCAGTCTTATGAGGAGCCTGCGGCTCAACACATCCGATTATATTATATCCGCGCGCGTCCTCAAGCGTAACGCCGCGGCTCATAAGCGCCGGTATAATAACTTCGTCATTATAGTAAGCAGGCAAGCCGATACCTGTACGGGTAAGCTCTGCACACTTAATCAAAAATTCATTCGGCGTACCGTTCCAGATTCTTACTGAGAATGACGGGGCGGGCAAAAGAGTATGCATTGAAGCCTGGATACAGAGGAATGAAAGATCATTTGTAGCATCTAACCCCTCTTCAGTCTGTCCGCCTGCGCAAAGATTCTGGAACAGGCTGTAGCCTGCGAAGCCTTCTGCTGAAGCAGCGTCACGAACCTTATTAAGGTCATTAAGCTTAATCCAGATACAGTCGAGAAGCTCCTGGGCAAATTCTCTTGTGAGTATTCCCTTTTCAATGTCCGCTTTATAATACGGATACATATACTGGTCAAATCGTCCCGGAGAAATAGAGTGTCCGCTTGACTCCATCTGTATAAGCATCTGAACAAACCAGAATGCCTGGCACGCTTCATAGAAGTTTGTCGCGCCGTTTTCAGGTACGTTTGCACAGTTCTTTGAAATCATAAGAAGCTCCTGCTTCCTCACAGAATCAGTACACTTTTGCGCCATTTCATACGCCAAATTAGCGTAACGGCGCGCGTAATTTATCGCGGCTCTGCACGAAATGAGCGCTGATTCAAGGAATTCATGGCGCTTAGCATAATCCGCATCATACACGTTGCACTCGCTCAAAGCTTTTTCTATTTCCGCTATGTAACCCTTATAACCAATCTTAATTACTTTACCATAGTCAACGGTAAAATGTCCTACTCCGTTATAGAAATAGTTACCGGGAGTGAACATATTATGGTCAATTGCGAGTATTGCTTCCGGAGCCATATACGCTGTCGCAAGCTCGCTTGTTGTCTTGCCCTTCCAGTATGGGTATATATTTCTTAATACTTTTTTATTTTCCTCTGATATATGGAACGGGTCAGCTTCACGGAATTCAACCGTGTCAAGCTCAGCTTCGAGCCATTCATACGAATACTCCGGGAATACCTGACAGCTTCTGGGCGCTTTCGTTGCACTTCCCACTACAAGTTCATGGTCGCGTATTGTGATAGGAATATTATTCAAAATATGCTCAAACGCAAGCGCGCGGCGCTTAACGATAGGAAGTCCCTCCGTCGCTTTATAGCTTTCTGTGAGTAATACGGCACGGTCAACCTCTATCTCAGGCATTTTAGCAAATAAATCATCAAGTAATTTCTGTATTCTATCGGTTTTGGGGATATCCGTAGTATTAAAAGTTCTCATACTTACCCTTCTTTCGTCAGTTTATCAATATATAGTATAAGTATACCACATTCCAAAGATATTTTCAATAGATTTTGTGAAAGATTATATAATTAATTTGTAAAATCATACCAAAAGGAGAAAAGAGGTCCGAAGACCTCTTTCTGATTTAACTGACTGTTACGTCAATATTTTTATTGTTTTGTTACAATGCCTGTATTTATAACTGACATACCGTCTACCTTACCTGCCATCTTGATGATATAATCACCAGTTTCGCCTTCAACCTTAATCGAAGTCAAATCTGTTGCAAGGTTTGTGCCTGTGAATTGCTTAATGTAAACAATATCCTCGTCCTTAACGCTTGTTGTAACAGTATCAGGTTTAACAACCATTACGATAACAGGTCTTGACGCGTCAAACGTCGGTACGTCTGCAAATGTCAGCGTATCTCCGCTGAATGCTGCCTTTATCGTGCCGTCATCCTCTGTTACAGCCTCGTTTTCGCTGTTTGATGTCATAGTGTAGATGTATACCACATCAGAATCCTTATCGAAACCTTCCGGCATAGGAGCAGCCATAGAGATTGCTACAGGCTCATCGCTGCGTTCAATATTCTTAGCTGACATCTTTCTTGTCGTCATGCTCTTAAGCGTTGTTTCCTCGCTGTCATATACCGCCACAACGAATGTTACATCATCGGAGTATGAGAAGTTCTTTGTAACATTAAGCTGTACTACCTTCTCATAACCCTCATTGAAGCCGATTGTATGAACGGTGAATATATCACTCGACTGGATTGCAATCTTAACAGAGTCATACAGCGAACCGTCATACGTCTGCGCTCTCAGATAAACCGTCTGCGCCTCAGCAAGAGCGTCTACTGTAAGCTTACCTGAAGCGTCAACCTTGATAAGTTCTGAGCCTAACGGAGTTTCGTTGTTTTCATCGTATACTATCCATTTTATAAGGTCTGAGCTGATATAACCGAACGGAACATCCTTTCTCTTAGCCGTGACATTTCCCTGAGTTGCCTGTCCCGCGAACAGTGTATCCTTTTCCACGCTTACAGCAATCTCATCTGGAGCGATCTTTGCGCACCATACATTATCCACGCTTGTACCCGGATTAATCTCAATATGGTTGGCAGAATCTGCGCTGAGATTACGCATACCAATTCCCAAAGCAACATACGGAACGTTCAGAACACCTGTTTCAGGATTTACTCTTCTTCCCTCACTGTCATACTTATATACAATAAGGTTTGCGTATGAATTTGCCGATAATCCGGTTGAACACATAATCTCTATATGATACCATACGTTCTTCTCAAGCATGCAGTACGGGTCTGAACTGTAATTGCTGCCCTTTACAATACCAAGTCTGCTGTCTTTATCGCGCAGTATAATCTGAAGTCCCTGCTTGCCGTTGCTTGAATTCCAAATTGTCCAGCCCGCAAAGTCTTCATTAAACTTCATATCCGCAGCATAAATTACGTGCTCACTTGTGTTGTTTGCAAATCCTGTAAACGGCAGAGCACCCGATGTGACTTCATAATAACCCGAACCGTCCCATGAACCGTCTTTGATTGTTACGTCAGGTACAATATCCTCACACGCGTTACCTGAAATAAATGTGTCCTTATTGCCCATTTCGCCGTCTAAAAGCATATTGCCCGGCTTAATATTAAGAGTAACCCATGCCTGCGTGCTTCCTGATATATTGGATGCTCTTACGTTAATCGTCTGCGGAACAACATCCTCGTCTACAGTTACAACGCCCTTGTTGATTTTAATTCCGACATTTGTAAATTCACGCGTCTTGTCGGCGTTATAAATCTTCCATACAATACCTGAAGTGTCCGTAGCTGAATCAATTACCACGTTAACAGGCTCCATACTCTCCAAAGACTTCCAAAGCATAATCTTTACATCAGTACCAATGTCAAACGGTATATTTACCGATACTGATTCACCAGCTTCGGCGGAGAACTTTTCTTCTCCGAGTTTTACCTGCTCTAACGCGCCAGCCGAATTGTATACCGCAAAGATAAGCTGAGCGTCTGCAACATCTACGTCAGGAGTGATTACAGCTATATTTTCACCGGTTGGTTCGTCATCCTCTACTACCTCGCCCTTCATCTTGCGCTCTGTTGTGATTGTGACAGACTCTCCCGTGCGTACAGAATCAGTATCACAGCTTGCCGTGATTTCATCAAATGTGTCCTTAGACGTGTCAAGTCCGTGTATAACAATCTTCTTTTCGCCGTACGGATTGCCGAGCGACCCAGCTGTTGCTCTTACGGTTACAGTCATATTCGGCGCCAGAACTCCTGCTGTCAAAGTTCCGTTTTCATCTATTGAAACTTCTTCATTGTCCAGCGATTCTCCGTTCTCGTCCAACAATGTCCAAGTAAATGTCGGAGTTACAACGTCTTTGCCGCCGCGTGTTGCCTTTGCCGATAGCGCCAGGGTTTCATTCGCATTTATTTCATCCTTTAACGCCGAAACTGCAACCTCGTCTGCGTATATTGATATAATCTTCAGATTAGCAATGCTCATTCCTGGCTGTACATTAATCGCGTCAAGTGCCTTATTGTATATATTTCTTAACGCTATTGAGCCTTCCTGAACTGGAGTCAAACTGCCGTTGTCATCATATAAGTACAAGCGAGCAGCTATCGGGCTTGCTCCTGTACCGACTGTACCCTCCATTTCAAAGTGATACCATTTTCCTACAGTTACTGCTCCGAGTTTTTCCGTTGTGTTGCTCTTTGTTTCGTTTAGAAGCTGTCCGCCGCTGAGATAGAAACTCGGGCCTAAGCTTCCGCCGCTCTTCATCTCCATCAGCATATTGGGTGTTTCATTATCTATGCGGAAATCGAAAGACAATATGCTGTCAGACAGAAGTAACCTTCCTACTTCAGCTTTATTTGCACTAATTATATTTGTGCTTGATGTCGGAGAGATGTAACCTGTTCCGTTAGGACCGTCAGCCATTGGTTCGGTATCGAAATCGTCAAAATATGTCTGCTCTTCATACTTCGGATCGATTTCCATTAATTCAATATTATCAGAACTTACCGATGACAGCTCAAACTCATCATCTAACAATGCCGCCGCTGCCTTTGTAGTTGTGATTGTGTAAACATGATTTTCTGTATCCTTTGATACAGTTACACCCGGAATCCAACCAAGCACAGCGGTAAGATTTACGAAGAGTTCACCGCCGATTACCTTAGTGGTTTCGGTAATCTCCGTTCCGTTAGCATCGTCATCATCGTCTCTGTGTATAGCGTTCTCGCCTTCCTTGATTGTATATGTATGTCCGTCCGCTACAAATGTCAGAAGCTTCGGACTGCCATCAATACTATAGTTGTCTATAACGCCGGCAGTCTTGAGTTCTTCAAGTACTGGACAAATCGGTCCGAATACGCCGCTTCCTCCTGTACCTTCTCTTGCACGAAGTTCACCGTCGAGATTAAGGTCTTCGCCGTTTACTGTAACCGTATAATAAACTGTATCGTCAATTTCTTCAACAATCTTTGTGTTGCCGTTTTCGCTGAAATCTGCCTTTACAGGCGCCGCAAGCGGCTTGAATGCCTCAACCTTTTTAGGAACAACCGGCGGTTTCTCACCGTTCGGATAATCGCGCTGCATCTGAGTTGAAAGACCGTCTCCGCCTTCAACCGTATTATCGAACTCTATCGATTTGATTGTGCTTTCAAAAGCGCCTAAGCCCGCATGTGTGATCTTTAGAGTTATGTCGCCCGCGTTTCTTGTTGATTTTATAAATACTCTGTTTACACCGCACTCGGCAAATACAAAGTTATTGTGAATTTCGTTTAATTCGCTCCAACCGTAATTCTTAACCGACTCGCCCTCACCGCTGTTGTAGCCGCCTAAAAGAACGCCGTTTCCGCTTACCTCAAGGTCAAGTCTGTCATAGTTAAGAGGGCACACGTTACCGTCCTTGTCAACGACCTTAACGTCAAAATACATAACGTCACTGCCGTCAGCAACAAGTCCGGCAGGACCTGTTACAGGCTCAAGCTCAATATGATCCGGCTCACCTACAGTTGCAATAGAATCCTCCGCAACCGGCAATTCGGAGTCATCATAAGCTATAGCCTTAATTTCACCCGATTGTGTAACATCAACTTCCGTAAACTTATAAACAAAGTTTGCCTCGGGCTTATAATTTTCGCCGACCTTTTCATCATTTATGTACAGCTCAACTTTTGATATACCCGGCGAGCCTATAACGAAAACCGTTTTTTCTGTCGGCTTTTTGCCACCGTTATCTTTCCCCTTATCCTTAGCATTTTTTGCGTTTACGTCTGCGTTTGCTTTATCAGCTGCACTTCCGCGCTGAATCATATTGCCGTTCAAATTCCAAGACGTGCCGTCCCAAGTAGAATCCTCGTACCAATAATTGCCGTTCTCGTCCCCCTCTTTATATTCGGGGTAGTTCCAATGTCCTACAATGTGGATTTTCGGCTCATCTGACTGTGCAGCCTGAAGCGCATAGAACGCCTCCTTCTTTATTCTTACAGCGTCAACCTTACCGGAAGTACGGCAGTTCTCCGACCAACAGTTTCTTGTGTGCATGTTGGAGTCTGACCAAACCATTATAGCCGCGCCCGTGTATAATTCGCTGCCGCCGCCTGTTACTCTGCCTGCCCAGAATTGGTTATACTGTCTCGCGTTTCCTACGGCAAAATCCTCTGATGTCTGATCCCATATATCGTAGTTGTCGTCCTTCTTTCCGTCAGGTCCGAGCCACTTGTTTCTGTAATCGTAGTCCGGCGGCGAGAAATCGTCCCAAACACGTCTGGGAGCTTCGTCACGCGCATACTCTGTTTCCATAATCGGCATATATTTCCCGTTTGCCGCTGTCATGGATGTCTTTGCGTCAGAAGCGTTTCTGTTTTCCATTGTGCCGACATACTCAGCTTCCTTAATCTGATCAACCGAGCTTATAGTACGGCTTCCCGAAAATCTTCCGCCGTCCGGATCCAACGCATTTTTCAAATCGGTCATTTCCTTCATGTGCGCAGGGGTGATCGCCTGGTTACCTGCCTCCCAGAAAAGAACCGACGGGCTGTTTCTGAAATAAATCATAACGTCACGCATCGTCTCGACACGCTGATCCCATTCTCTGCCTGTAACGTCACTCTCCTTGTCGCCTGCCGGACAGGTTACAAGAACGCCGTATTTATCAGAGCTTCTTACCGTTACGGGCTTTGGAGCAACGTGCATCCAGCGGATGTGGTTACCGTTTGATTCCTTAATCAGCTGCATATCAATGTCATTGAGCCAATCGTTAGCCACACCGATAACTGCCCATTCGTCTGTCGCGCGCTGAGCATAGCCCTTAAGATATACATATTGGTCATTTATTCTTAAACCGTTGTTTATATCGTACTCTACTTTTCTGAAACCTGTTACAGTCTTCTGAACGTCAATTATATCGTCTCCGTCCTTTAGTATAGTATAGACTGTGTACAGATAAGGGTCTTTATCGCTCCAGAAACGCATATTTTCCATTTTGTCCGAAGCGTTTATATAAGACACCTGAACCGTGCTTATATCAACATTGTTATTTTCCTGACCCACGCCGTTTTCATCATACGCATTGTCTGGAACCATGTTCATAAAATGCGCGTCCGCGTCAGTTGCCTTTTCCGCCTTACCCGATTTTTCAAACGAATGAGCAAGCTTTCCGTCCATTCCGACAATGTCAACCTGCAAGGTTAAATCCTTATCCTCGTCTGTTTCGTTTCTGATTTCCGCCTCAACGTTTATCGTTGCCGATTTAGCGTCTATATCAAAGTCCGAACCGTAAATATAGTTACCCGTTGTTTTAAGGTTATTGTAAAGCGGCAATGTCTGGTATACCTTGTCCTTTGCATACAGGTTTACATTACCCGTAATACCGCCCTGAACCTCGTTGAAATCCTTGGTATTCCACTGATAGCCCGAGCCACTTCTTGAACCGGGCTCAGTTCCGGGTCTTGTTTCCACTGTTATATTAGTCTTATCGGTCTGACCTCTCGAGTCGCCGTTATCAGTTGCGACTGCGATTATGTTTTCCTCGCCCACTTTGATTTTATCCGTAATATCAAAGCCTGTCGCCGCAACACCTGCCTCGTAATAGCCGACCATTTCGCCGTTTACATACAAATAAACACTGTTACGAATCGCTTCAAATTCAAGGAACAGCTTTTTACCTGCGTCCGATTCGGGGATTATAACGCGCTTTCTGTAGAACATAAAACCGCGCCAAATACCGTCGCCATCGTCATGACACTTATAGTCAAATGAGTCCGACGCATTTATCGGGTGAGGAACCGAAACGTTCTCCCACTCACTGTCGTCATACTCCGTCGAATAAAACGGATTTCCCGCATCGTCCTTGACACTGTTTATCGCATTAGTCAAGGTCGAATGTACGGTGGCTTGTTTAAACTTCCAGTCAACGTTCATGTTGTATGTGACCGACGGAGATTCCGGCTCCACATATTTTTGTGTTTCATCCGGATTAGTATTCTCGTCGTCAGCGTACACCGGCAAAGCCGTGAACATTGACGCAATCATGGCAAGTGATATGATTGCCGAAATGATTTTTTTCATGGTTTCTAACCTCCTTAAATTTTTATCCGCGTAGTGTCAGCGCGCGGATTATGCACCTTGTATAATTATTCCGTCGAATAATTACATATTTATGTAACAATTATATCATAGTTTACAGATGTTTTACATTTTAATTGTTGCGATTTATATTGCAAATCTTGCTGTGATGTGTTATACTAAAATAAGAGATAGGAGTTGAAAAAAATGGCAAAACTTTCATTAAGGCGCGAGCATTTTATGTACAGTTACAACAAATTTCCACCGCAAAATTTGACATTTCAGATACATCACTATTATGAGATACTGTTTTTCACACAAGGAGACGCAAAATACATAATAGACGGAAACGAATACGATGCAAACCCCGGTGATGTTTTTATCACAAAACCAAATGAGCTGCACTCAATAGTTTTTAAAGAAAGCAGTACATATGAACGGCATTTTGTTCAGTTTGATGTAGATTTCCTATCGGCTTTATCCTCTTCGCTCCCCGAAAGATTTTCTTCAGCCGCAGAAAAACACAAAATATCCGCAGCTGATGTTCAGAAATACGGAATTGATAAATTTTTCCTGTCTATTCAGGATTGTATGATAAAACATCCCACTGAGTTTGAGCTTATAATTCAGACTCACATTTTGCGGATGGCTGCCGCTATATGCGACTGTATGAGTGTTACCTATGAATTGCCTGTTACAGGAACAACAAAAACACAGAAAATAAAACAATATATAAACAAAAATTTTACAAGAAATCTGACTCTTGATGAAATTGCGGACGAAGTATTTTTTAACAAATACTACATGTGTCATCTATTTAAAACAGAAACCGGTATGACTATTAAGGAGTATATTGAACTTCTGAGGTTTATGTATGCGAGAAAGCTTTATGCGCAGGGCAAGAAAATGAGCGATATTTCTTCTCTTTGCGGATACAGTGACTACTCCCTGTTCTATAAAAACTTTACAAAATACAGCGGCGGCAAATCCCCAAAGAGCTTCTTTAAAACGAATACTCACGATGACACATCGACATAACATCCGTGATAATGCAAAGAGCATTGATTGTGCCAAACCAATACAATCAATGCTCTTATATTTTCAACACCCTGCCCTGATTTGCCGGGGCATGTTCAAACTAATAATTCAATTCTATAGGAAACAGTGAAGTATCATATCCCGCGAACGTCTCATCCAGCATTCCGCGCCAGCGCGCAAGGCTGACAGGTCCGTCATAGTTGGCTACGCCATGCACCGAAGCAAGCTCATCGGTGTATTGTTCCATAGGATAAACCGCAAAATACGTAAGTCCACTGTTATAGTGTGTAATTATTGGACGGAATACATAGTCATCTATCGAGACGCTTGAACCGTTATTAACAAGGGTAATATCAGCAATACCTCCAAGCAGATTACGCGCTTCTCTCTGTCCGGACACGAAGTTACCCAAAGAATAGTAAACAAGCATACGATTTCCGTTTTCAGACTCTATCCACTCCACAGGCTCAATAACATGAGGATGCGAGCCTACAATCAAATCTACGCCCCAATCGCACATATAATGAGCCAGATCAGTCTGAGATTCATCAGGTGTTATAGAGTACTCCGTTCCCCAGTGCATGAAAGCTATGGTGAAATCAGCATTTGCCTCCGCATAAGCAACATCACTCTGAATTTTATCATAATCAATATAATTTACCAGATATTCTTTACCTTCAGGCGGTTCTATTCCGTTTGTTCCATAAGTGTAATTAAGCATAGCAAGCTTTGCCCCTCTTACATCTATGATTTTAACCGTGTCCTTTTCCTCCTGATTTCTGTTAATTCCAAGAGTAGTTATATCCGGATAGTTATCCCAGAAGGCTATGGTATTCTCCGCGCCTGCAGCTCCCATGTCAAGAACATGGTTTGATGCGTGAAGCACAACATCAAAGCCTTCATTCACCATGTTGACACCTGTATCAGACGGAGAATTAAATGCAGGATATCCGGAATATCCAAGCTCTGCACCGCCAAATACCGTCTCCTGACCGATTACAGCAATATCAACATTGCTGATTGCAGGCTGAAGATTTTCGTAAAAATGTGAAAAATCATAGCTTCCATCAGCTTGCTGACAACTATTCATTACAGTCATATGCAAAAGATTATCACCCAACACAAACAAAGAAATATAATCAAGCTTTGGCTCAGGCGTGGGCTGAACTACCACTTCCACAGGTTCCTCAGTCGCAATCACCGTTTCGTACTCAGGCACTGGTTCAGACTCAGATTTCGACCTTCCGTGGTTTACAATCAGCGCACCTGAAAGAAGAATTGCCGCAATTATATAGATAGTGACCCTTTTCATCATTTTTCTCTCTTTTTCTCCTTTTTATTTGTTTACTGTATTTCAATATTTAACCATATAATTGTAATACAAAAAGAAAAAATTGTCAACTATTGTTATTTGATAAAAAGTATATACTCGCAAAAAGGTGGTAGTGAGCCAAAGCCGTCGTGAGTGCGTTTACAATCGAGCAGGCGACGCGAACGCGGCTTTTTGCGAATAAGGAGGAGCTGCGGCGCGGGCGACTGATTTTTTTGCACAAAAAAATCAGAGTAAGCAAATCCGGCTCTGTCCCGGAATTCGCGGTTAGTATAATAGGTCAGTATATCATAGGCTGAAAACACACACTCGCAAAAAGGTGGTGGTGAGCCAAAGCCGTCGTGAGCGCGTTTACAAGCGAACAGGCGACGCGAACGCGGCTTTTTGCGAATAAGGAGGAGCTGCGGCGCGGGCGACTAAGCGCAGAAGGCGCATAATCACAAAAAGGTGGTAGCGAACTAATCAGCGTCAAAACGGCGCGTTTACAAGCTGTTTTGACGCTGATGTGAGCGTGCCTTTTGGTGAAAAAGGAGCAGCATGCGGCATAAAAAAGAAGCCTTTGCATAGCAAAGACTTCGCAAAACTGCCGCATGCTGCGACGTGGCACCCCCGACCAGAGTCGAACTGGTGACTAATCCTTAGGAGGGACTTATTATATCCACTTAACTACAGGGGCAAAAATTATGCTTAATAATTATAATACATTTTATTGGAAATATCAAGTATTTTTTCTTTCTATCGGTAAATTATTAAATTTACCGATAGAAGAAGTCTGATTAACATTTATACTTTTTTCGCTACAATAACAAATCGGTCATTAGACGCGCGGTGCGCGCAAGTGGAAAGCGTCAAAAGCTTGTCTCCATACTGCGCAGTAACACCGGTGTCATAAAATGAAAGCAACTTTGCGGTACTTACATATTCGTCAAATTGCCTCTTATCATCCATATCAGCATAGTTATAGTATTTGAATTCATTATCCGCCCCTACTTTAGTTGTAAACGCGGCGATTATTTCATACTTTTCCTCATTATACAGGCTGTCATACGTAATGCTTTTATGTGCGTCATAAAACGCTTTATCGGTAAATTTTGTAATCACGGCAAACATGGAGCCATCACGCATATTATGCGCGTAAATAATCGAATTCAGAGTCCCGTCATAACACTGATAATCAAGAAACGGTATCCCGCTGAACTGATATTCCTTATCAAAATTCTTGTGCAGATAAAAATCATTATCGGTATGCCTTACAACAGGATAGTCTACAACGGTACCGGGTATATTAAGCCACCCAACCATATCATTATTCCGTGTATACAGTCCGTAATACTTTTCAAGCATTCCGTTGTTGGCACGGCTCACAACATCACCTTTCGGACTATGAGCTTCTACCTCCTGTTTCAGTTCCTCAAATCCCGTCTGAGCCTTATGCGAATCATAGAAGTATTTCGTTGTATATCCGCCGCAACAAATAACAACTAATATTAAAAGGACCTGTATAACGGTAATTTTTTTCTTCACAGTTATACACGTCCTTTCATGATTCAGCAATTTTCATTCCGCCGATTTACAGCGGAACAAAATGCGCAGTTTATTTATCACACTAATTTTTTCTTTTTTTGATTGTTACATATACAAACATACCCAATGCAAATATACCAACAACAGTAACTCCGGCAACAGGAGTTGTGTCGCCTGTTTTCGGATTGCTCTTATTATTCGATGCGGACGCACTATTTGAAGAGTTTGATCCGTTCGAAGATGAGCCTGAAGATGATGTTGTTTTTGGTGATGATGTCGGTTTTGGTGACGAGGATACTTTCGGTGATGATGTCGGTCTTGACGCAGTATAGGGAGTAAACGTTGTATCTGATTCAAGTTCTATCTTTTCTCCCTGCTCAAGATTAATAATATATTCATCCGAGCCGACGGAAGAATTCTTATCTTTCAGCACAACAGATGTTTTCAGAACATTTTCCGGTGTATATACCTGAACCTTGCCGCTGCCTGTTACAGTGTATCTGCCCGGCTCAATATCGGTTCCGCAAACATGCGTTCCCTTTGCAAGCGTTACAGCTCCATCCTTGTTTACTGCAGCAGACGGGACAGCAGTTCCGGCAGGAGTAGTTTCCGGTGAAGCTTCAGGCGAAACCACCGGAGTATCACCGGATGGGTTTTCAGGATTTTGAGACGGAGCAGCTGTTACGGTAACAGCATCGAATTCCGCGGAGGAAACAATACTCCAATCAAGCTTCTCTGCTTTTGATACAACCTGTGACTTAGTAATATCTTTATTAACCGATATTGCTATATTATAAATTCTGCTCTCACTATTATTTTTCTCGTTAAATACTCCGAGCGGAATGTCTTTATAGGTTTTTGCATCACTGTCCTCATCTTCTTCTGAATATGAGTAAATCGCATTACCTTTTGTATCTGTAACTGTTATGTTGTAATAGTCAAGCGCTGAATACTCCTCAGGAGTTGGCGTCTTTACCGCTTCCTGCTTTCCACCTGAAACTGCCGTTTGTGGAATTGATAATCTAAGTTTAATTAAGACCGGTGTTTCATCTGCGCTTTCACTTGTCACAGTAATCGCCTGCACCACAGTCTCTTTATTTTTCAAGTCGCTTAACTTTGTCAGCAAACTTTTAATTGATTTAGCAACCTCTTCAGTGGTTTGAGTATCATACGAATATGTAATTGGTTTTGAAGATGCGACATCATTCTTTACAGATATATTTGATGTTGCCGCCATTGCTCCAAATGATACATATAACGACATAATAGCAACCGTTATACCGCAAATCAATTTTTTCATATTTCTACCACTCCTCTTTTATTTTAACGCATTATTTTCACCTTTTATAACATTGTACCATACTTTTAGCTGTTTGTCACTATTTTATTGTTAATTTATTATTACAAATCCGATATTGTTATAAGGCAAATTTTATGATACAATACTATTTAACGCGAAAACAATCTACAATCTTACCCTTTATCGGAACTTGAAGTATGAGTATACGTCGGCGTTCCTCTAAAGAGCAATCTGTTTGATTCCGGGTTGCATGGGCGAGCAGCAAATGAAATTTACGACCAGCTTTTTCCGCGTTACAACTTATGTCACTGCTTAGCGGCAAAATGGAGGTAAAATATGCTCATATACGAACAGCTTTCAAATGAGCTTCAGGAAAGAATAAACAAAGAAAGATTTGAAGGTAAGGGCTTTGAGGATAAGGCTATACGCAGAAATCCCGACCGCGACCACGCTACGCTCTGGCGCGGTTCATTTGTGCGCGATGCGGAAAAAATAATGCACAGCCCGTATTATAACAGATATACAGATAAAACCCAGGTTTTTTCCTTTTATAAAAACGATGATATCTCACACCGTGCTCTGCACGTTCAGCTTGTTTCCCGCATAGCGCGGAATATAGGCAGACTTCTGGGGCTTGACCTTGATCTTATAGAGGCTATCGCTCTCGGACATGATCTGGGACATACTCCGTTCGGACACGCGGGTGAAAAATTTCTTAACGAGTTATATCACTCAAACACAGGCAGATATTTTAATCATAATGTCCACAGCGTGCGAGTGCTTGATAAGATATTCAATCTTAATATAAGTCTGCAGACTCTTGACGGTATACTTTGTCACAACGGCGAATTTGAATGCAAGGAATATGTTCCTTCGCTGCTTTCGGATTTTAATGAATTTGACAAAAAGATTGAAGAGTGTTATGTGGATCAGACCGCTATAGACCGCCTCGTCCCTTCGACACTCGAAGGCTGCGTTGTCCGTATATCTGATATGATTGCATATATTGGCAAAGACAGGCAGGATGCGATAAAAACCAAGCTTATTGACAGCGAAGATATTTTTCGAGAAAATGAAATCGGGAAACACAACGCGACAATTATCAACAATCTTATTGTAAACATAGTCGAAAACAGCTATGGGAAACCGTATCTTCGTATTGATGACGCTCATTATAAAGCGCTCAGAGACAGTAAAAAGGATAATTACGCTCTTATATATCAAAATGAAAAAATTTCCTCTGTCTATGACAATAAGATACGCCCCATGTTTGAAAGAATTTATACAAGGCTGCTTTCAGACCTGAAAAATGGTGTTAAATCCTCCCCTGTTTTTAAGCATCATATCGACTTTGTAAACAATGCAAACCGTTTCAACGGTTATGAATATACAAAAAACAGTGATTTTGACGAAATAGTAACGGATTATATCGCAAGCATGACCGATGATTATTTTATCGACCTTTACGAATATATATTTGAAGAAAAATCACCTGTGAAATACATATCATATTTTGATAATGTTTAAAAAACCGTTATTTTTAAAACATTTAAAAAAAGTGTGAATTCCCTATTGAAATTTCTGTTTTTATAGTGTATAATATATATAACATTGTTTGAATACAATGTTACGTTCATATACAACAAAGCCACCGAACTGATAGAAACGGTGGCTTTGTTGTATTTTGGACGTGTTTACTTATAATTTTTCATCTTTTTTATTTCTTACCAAGCTGCTTTGATTTTTCAACACACGCATGCATTGCTTCTATCACACTGCTTCTGAAACCGGTTTTTTCAAGCATAGCTACAGCGTCAATCGTAGTTCCTGCCGGTGAACAGACCATATCCTTTAGTTCGCCGGGATGCTTACCGGTTTCAAGAACCATTTTCGCACTGCCCAAGACCGCCTGCGCCGCGAAAGTATACGCCTGACTTCTCGGCATGCCGCCTGCCACAGCAGCATCCGCCATAGCCTCAATCAGCATAAACACATACGCCGGAGATGAACCGCTTACAGCCGTTACAGCGTCCATAAGATTTTCCGTGACTGTTTCGCATTTTCCCAAACTACAGAATATATTCATAACAGCTTCTGTTTCTTTATCCGACACATTTTCATTCGGAGCAATCGCAGTCATTCCCTCGCCGACAAGCGCCGGAGTATTAGGCATCACGCGGATGAGCTTTACCGTCTTTCCGAACGCGTCACAAAGAGCTTCTATTGACTGTCCTGCAACTATTGACACGATAACTGTATCTTTATCGACAGAATTCTTTATCTCATCTATTACCGGATACACAAACTGCGGCTTTATGCATAGGAATAATATGTCTGACGATGCGGCTGTTTTATTGTCAGAAGTTATAGAAACACCGTATTCACTGTTTATTTTACTAAGTACGGCTTCACTTTTGTCGGATACGATTATGTCAGCTTTGTCAGTAATTCCTGCATTTATAATGCCGCCTATAATCGCGCCGCCCATATTGCCGCCGCCTATAAATCCTATTTTCATAGTTTTTCTCCTCTCAAAGATTTCTATAAATTACGTGACAGGGGGACAGTTCTCCTGTCACAAGTGTATGACAGAGAGAACCGTCCCCGCAGTCACTCTATACCGCCAAACAATAATTTATCAAAACAGAGTAAAGAAGCTGTCGCAAATTATATTTGCTACAGCTTCCTATATTTATTACTGAACAGGATAAACCTTGTTTTCTTCATCAAGCAAGCCTGCGTCTATCTTATACTTCTGAGCGCGTCTGTACTCGAAGAATTTAACTGCAACCTGACCGAACAGCGCGTATGAAAGCACGTCCTCATCCTGCTCAATCCATTCTGCGCATTCCTTTTTAAGCTTATCGAATTCAGGCGGAATCAAGTCAGCCGGACGGCAGGTAATTCTTTCCTCATCGCCGATAATCTTCTTTACAAGCTCATCAGAAATTTCAGCCGGACATTTACCATATTCACCCTTTACAAGACCCTTTGTTTCCTTTGAAACCATCTTGTATCTCTCGCCCATGAGAACGTTAAGCACAGCCTGTGTGCCGACAATCTGTGATGACGGCGTTACAAGCGGCGGATAACCTAAATCTGCGCGTACGCGCGGAACCTCATTAAGAACCTCTTCATAAGCATCTTCTCTTCCCTGCTGCTTAAGCTGTGAAACAAGGTTTGAAAGCATACCGCCCGGAACCTGGTATTTAAGCGTGTTAACGTCAACGCCCATTACCTTTGTGTTCATAAGACCGCTCTTTATATATTCCTCTCTTAACGGCTTGAAGTAGTCGCATATTTCAATCAGCTTATCCAAATCATAGCCTGTATCGTACTCTGTACCCTGAAGAGCGGCAACCATAGGCTCTGTCGGAGGCTGAGAAGTACCCATAGCCAACGGAGACATAGCGCAGTCAATTACGTCAACACCTGCCTCTATTGCCTTAAGGTATACCATTGACGCCTCGCCGCTGGTATAGTGTGTATGAAGCTGGATAGGAATCTTAACATTTTCCTTCATCATCTTTACAAGGTCATATGTTACATACGGTCTTAAAAGACCTGCCATGTCCTTGATACAGATAGAATCAGCGCCCATTTCCTCAAGCTGCTTAGCCATCTGGACAAACTTCTCGTTTGTGTGGAATTCACTTGTAGTATAGCATACGGTAGCCTGAACGTGACCCTTTTCCTTTTTACATGCTTTAATAGCGCATTCAAGATTTCTGATATCGTTAAGAGCATCGAAAATTCTCAGGATATCAACACCGTTTGCGATTGATTTCTGAACGAAATACTCAACGATATCATCCGCATAGTGTCTGTATCCTAAAATATTCTGACCTCTGAAAAGCATCTGGATAGGAGTATTCTTAGCCTTATCCTTTATCTTTCTGAGTCTTTCCCACGGGTCTTCATTCAAAAATCTCAGACATGAGTCAAACGTTGCGCCGCCCCAAGCTTCAAGAGAATGATAGCCTACAGAGTCAAGCTTCTCCACAATCGGAAGAATCTGAGCCGTTGTCATTCTTGTGGCAATAAGCGACTGATGAGCGTCTCTCAAGACTGTCTCGGTAATTCCTACCGCTTTTTTTCCTTTTGCCATATATTTTCACTCCTTTACCTGAATATCAATTAAATATTACTGAACATTGCAAGGAACACACCCGCCGCAACAGCGGAACCGATAACGCCTGCAACGTTCGGGCCCATAGCGTGCATAAGCAGGAAGTTTGACGGATTTTCCTTCTGTCCTACTGTCTGCGATACGCGCGCCGCCATCGGTACAGCGCTTACTCCCGCGCTTCCGATAAGAGGATTAACCTTACCCTTGGTTAACCAGCACATAATGTTGCCCAGGAACAATCCGCCTGCTGTTGAGAAACAGAATGCAACAAGTCCGAGAACAACAATACCTATCGTCTGTGCCGAAAGGAAGCTTGAAGCTGTAGCCGTAGCTCCGACCGTCACACCGAGGAACAGCGTAACAATGTTCATAAGCTCATTCTGAGCCATATTTGCAAGTCTGTCCGCAACTCCTGATTCTTTCAAAAGATTACCAAGCATCAGGCATCCTACAAGCGCAACCGCGTCCGGGATTATAAGTCCGACAACTATCGTAACAACTATCGGGAAGATTATCTTTTCTGTCTTTGAAACAGGTCTTAACTGTTCCATGACAATCATTCTATCCTTCTTGCGCGTCATAAGCTTCATGATAGGCGGCTGAATAACAGGTATCAGAGCCATATATGAATAAGCCGCAACGGCAATCGCCGGAAGCAACGACGGCGCAAGCGTTTTTGTAACGTAAATCGCAGTAGGTCCGTCCGCTCCGCCTATAATACCGATAGACGCTGCTTCCTTTATACCGAAGTAAATTGAAGGCACAAGCGCGCTGAGAACCAAAGCTCCTATAAATGTGAAGAATACACCGAACTGCGCAGCCGCGCCCAGAAGAATACTTTTAGGGTTAGCGATAAGCGGTCCGAAGTCAGTCATACAGCCGATTCCGACAAAGATAAGCGGAGGATAAATACCCAGCTTAACTCCCAGATATAATAAATCAAGAAGACCACCGTGCTGACATATATATCCGACATTTATGTATTTTCCGTCGGTCATATACTCAGGGTCCGTGAAAAACTCCGTATGCATCATAATCGCGCTTGAATCCTTAATCATCGGCAGATTTGAAAGAAGCATACCGAACGCTATCGGAAGAAGCAGAAGCGGCTCGAATTTTTTTACTATAGCAAGATACAGAAGTACGCACGCTATCGCAAGCATTATAATTGTCTTAATCGCGTCAATTCCTCCGCTTGAAATAAGCGCGTAAAAGCCTGTATTCTGCATAAAGTTTGCAAAACTTTCTAACACTTTTTTGTCACCACTTTCTATATTTTAGTCGTGAATGTAATTAGTTTACTGAAACCAGAACATCACCGCTGTTTACGCTGTCACCGGCTGACACACTGATACCTGCGACAGTTCCGTCAACACCTGCAAAGATTTCATTTTCCATCTTCATAGCTTCAAGAACAGCTACCAAAGTACCTGATGTAACCTTATCTCCTACGTTTACCTTTACTGATACGATTGTACCCGGCATCGGCGCTGTAACCTGCTTTGCGCCCGCTACGGGAGCAGCCTTTGGAGCAGGAGCAGCCTTAGGAGCGGCAGGTGCCGCAGCCGGAGCAGCGGGAGCAGCCGCAACAGGAGCTGTCTGTACGCCGCCAACTTCCTCAACATCTACTTCATATGTTTTTCCATTAACTGTAATATTAAACTTTCTCATTCTGGATTTACCTCCTTAAAATCTGTTATTTATTGTTTCCGTAACGCCTGCCTTGTTCCATGCCGGCATCTTGTTATCCGTGCGTCTGTATGACTTGATTCTGAGATTATACGTCGATGTGTTAAGACTTGCCGCAACTGCCGCAGTGAGTACCGCGATAAGCTCATTCTCATCAATATCATCAGGAGCTTCTGTTCCTTCCGTAACATAAATCGCCGTAGGTCCATCCACCCCTGCTTCTAAACTTACAAGCTTAGCTTCCTTAACTGCTTGCTTTTTCGGGTCTTTATAGAAAATAACCTTGAAAAGCATAAGCACTATCATCAGGATAACAAGTACCGCGAACACTATCGAAAGTCCTGTGAGCGTTGTAATACCGCCCATTCTCAGAGCCTCGCTAAGCGTCAGTCCGTTACCTGTTATTAACTCTTGTGAATACATAGTTAAATCTCCTTTCTCAATTATACAGGAAGATTTCCATGCTTTTTAGCCGGTCTTGAATCACGCTTTGAAGCCAGCATCTCAAGCGCGGCGATTATTCTCGGTCTTGTTGAATCAGGCTCGATTACATCGTCTACATAACCGCGTCTTGCAGCCTCATAAGGTGATGCAAACTTATTTCTGTATTCCTGAATCTTTTCATTTCTTGTAGCAACCGGGTCTGAGCTTGCCTTTATATCATTCTTGAAAATGATATTAGCCGCGCCCTCAGGTCCCATTACAGCTATTTCAGCGGTAGGCCAAGCCATAACTATATCCGCACCGAGATGCTTTGAGTTCATGGCTATGTATGCGCCGCCGTAAGCCTTTCTTAAAATTACGTTAATCTTAGGAACTGTTGCCTCTGAGAAAGCGTAAAGAAGCTTTGCTCCATGTCTTATAATACCGTTCTGCTCCTGCTCAACGCCCGGGAAATATCCCGGAACGTCCGTAAGCGTTACAAGAGGAATGTTGAAGCTGTCACAGAAACGAACGAATCTTGCAGCCTTGTCTGATGAATCAACATCCAGAGAGCCTGCCATAACCTTAGGCTGGTTCGCTACGATACCGATAACCTGTCCATTCATTCTTGCGAAGCCTACCACGATATTCTTGGCAAAGCCTTCCTGTACCTCAAAGAAATCACCATTATCGGCAATTTCAGCGATTACGTCCTTAACATCATAAGCCTTGTTAGCCTCGTCAGGAACGATAGAAGTAAGCTTTTCACTGAGACGGTTAATCTCATCATTTGACGGCTCATACGGTGCTTCCTCTAAGTTGTTTGAAGGAAGGAATGAAAGAAGCTTCTTTATCTTTTCTATGCATTCCTCATCATTAGCCGCTTTGAAATGAGCCACACCGGACTTTGATGCGTGAGTGTCCGCGCCGCCTAATTCCTCGCTTGTAACGTCTTCGCCTGTTACAGAGCTGATAACCTGCGGGCCTGTTATAAACATCTGACTTGTCTTTTCTACCATGAAAATAAAGTCTGTTATAGCCGGAGAATAAACCGCTCCGCCCGCACAAGGACCCATTATTACTGAAATCTGAGGGATTACTCCGCTGTTACAGGTGTTGCGGAAGAATATTTCTCCGAAGCCTGAAAGCGCGTCTATACCCTCCTGGATTCTCGCGCCGCCTGAATCGTTCATTCCGATTATCGGAGCACCCATCTTCGCCGCCATGTCCATTACCTTGCAGATTTTTTTAGCATGCATTTCACCGAGAGAGCCGCCTATTACGGTAAAGTCCTGCGCGTAAACGTAAACAAGACGTCCGTCAACTGTACCGTAACCTGTAACAACTCCTTCACCCGGAGCTTCTGTGCAGTCCATACCGAACTCGGTACATCTGTGAGTTACAAAAGCGTCAATCTCGACAAAGCTGCCTTCATCCATAAGAGCATTAATTCTCTCGCGGGCGGTCAGCTTGCCGCTGTCATGCTGCTTTTTGATTTTTGCTTCTCCGCCGCCGTTCGTTATAACACTTCTGCGGTATTGAAGCTCAGTCAATTTATCAACTGTTCCCATAATTTAACCTCCATTGTACGTAGATTAAGGATAAATTTTTTTTCAAAAAATACCTATCGTATATTATAACTTAAGTGGTATTTTTTTTCAATCTTTTTTTGCATATTTTTCATAAGTTAGGTTTTAAAAATAATGGATTTTTTATACACTAATTTTGTATATGATACACAAAAAAAGATGCTGCTCGGTTAAGAAACAGCATCGTATGCCTTTAAACGGTCTGCGCTAAATCCAATCAGCCCATCAAAACTATTTGGTAACGCCTTATTACCTATTACTTCATGAGGTAACTAACCTCATGGCTTGTCAGATGCCGCCATCTGCCTAAGGGAAGATTACCCAATTCCACATTTCCTATCTGGGTTCGCTGAAGTCCAACCACCGTGCCTCCTACAGCTTCAAACATTTTTCTTACCTGTCTGTTTTTACCCTCATGGATTGTTATCTTTACCATTGTATGCCCGTCGAACGCATCAAGTATTTCCGCCTTCGCCGGCGAGGTCTTGAAACCATCATCTATATAAACTCCGCTTCTGAGCATATTCATTCCTTTTATTGTCATACCGCCCTTAATCATGGCAATATACGTTTTTTCCTTATGGAATTTAGGATGAGTTACCTTATAGGCAAAGTCTCCGTCATTAGTAAGAAGAAGCAGCCCCTCCGTATCATAGTCAAGACGTCCCACGGGGAATATCCTTACGTCAGTTAAATCCTTTTTTATAAGATCAATAACTGTCGGACGATCAAATTGGTCTTTTGCAGTAGAGACATAACCGACAGGCTTATTAAGCATTATATAATAGTTTTTATTTTTCGTTTTAATCGGTTTACCGTCAACAGTAACATTATCCGCGCCTATTTCAACCTTCACGCCCTGCTCCGTTACTTTTTCGCCGTTTACCGACACTCTGCCCTCAGTTATAAGTTCCTCGGCTTTTCGCCTTGAAGCCACTCCACACATGGCAATGTATTTTTGAAGTCTTACTATCTCTCCCATTTTCTTATCCTTTCTGTTTATATAAGAAGTTTATTTAACACACGTATAAGGCACGATGAAAAACTGTTTCTTATTCTCATATCTCCCAAGCTTCGTATTTCCGACTCGGATATTATATCCACACTTCCTACTGTCTCACCGCCGCAGCGGATTTCCAGATATCCGACTTTTTCCCCTGCGTTTATCGGAGCAACAAGATTTTTTGCTATATGTGAAATAACATCAACAGTATTGCCTCCGCTTTCTTTGAGCGGGACAATAAAATCCGATGCGGCAACCATATTATATTTATTTCCGCCTATTTTCGCTTCCTTCACACGCATTCCTTCTTCTACTACCTTCTTAGGATAATGCATAGAAAACGAATAGTCAAGCATTTCTTGATGATTTTTCCAATCATTCGCGTCACCAAGAGTCACAGCGATAAATTCCATACCGTCTCTTTTAGCGGAGGAAACAAGGCATCGCCCTGTGGCGCGAGTGAATCCTGTTTTTATTCCTGTCGCATTCTCATACAGCTTGAGCATTTTATTATGATTTTTAAAATACAGCATTTTATCAGAATTTACGAGCTGCGCCTGATATTTTGACGTTTCGACTATTTCACGAAATTCCGGAATTGTCATAGCGTACCGCGCTACAAGAGCCAAATCAAGAGCTGTTGTATAATGTTCCGGAGCATCAAGACCGCTTGGATTTACAAAATGAGTATCATTAAGCTCCAATTCACGCACCTTTTCATTCATCAGTCCGGCAAAGGCTTCAACGCTTCCCGCAATATGTTCCGCTATCGCCACAGCCGCGTCATTGCCGGAATTAAGCATAAGTCCATATAAAAGATCACGCATATATATCTGCATACCCGGTTCAACATATGCCGCCGACCCCTCCTGATTTGCAGCGTTTGCGCTTATGGATACAACCTCGTCCATTCTGCACCTTTCAAGCGCAACCACCGCCGTCATAATCTTTGTTGTACTCGCCATTGCATGACGCTCAGTTTCGTCTTTAGAAAATATTATTTCACCTGTCGTTCCGTTTATAACACAGGCGCAGTCCGCGCTTTCAGACATTGCAAAAACGCCGGTCGACCCTGTTATTATCATAGTCAGTACACACAAAAGCGTAATGATTTTTCGCATTAATTCAACAACTCCAAAAAAAATTTAATTATTTGTATAAATTTTAATTGACAAATCATAATAAATCTGTTATAATAATTATCGTTGTTTGACATGCGAGGGTGGCGGAATAGGCAGACGCGCACGTTTGAGGGGCGTGTGGTTTAACCGTGCCGGTTCAAGTCCGGTCCCTCGCACCATTCATTTTACCACTTCTGTAATATATATTCTAACATATTACGGAATATTTATCAAGATTTTTCATTCTTTTAAAAAAAAGTATTGACAAAGTTTTGGTTTGGTGGTATTATACTTCATGTTGATTTACTATATTGCGGAATTGTGTAAGGGTAGCACTAGTGACTCTGACTCACTCTGTTCGGGTTCGAATCCTGATTCCGCAGCCACGTCGGAGCGAGCTTTGCTTGCTCCGATTTTTTTTACAAAAAAATCAATCGCCCGCGCCGCTGCTCCTCCTTTTTCGCAAAGAGGCTCGCTCGCGTCGGCTATTCGCTTGCAAGCGCGCTCATAACGCCTTTGGCTCTCTACCACCTTTTTGCGAGTGTATGCTTTCAGCCTGCGATGTAACGGTCTACCATGCTAACCGCGAATGTAAGAACGGAATGAACTTTGCTTACTCCGATTA
>JAFLUB010000041.1 GCA_022509025.1 Oscillospiraceae bacterium
GAATTTAAAATTACAGCAATAACGCATCACTGCATAAAATCAGAGATATAATTACATTTATAACAAAATAATTCTTAAAGAAATATGTAAATATCATCCGTGTTTCGTTTTATAGCAATATTATATCATTATATTGATATATTCGCAAATTTGCGTAAATTATTTAGAATTCTCATTTATAACTTTAGATCTGCCAATATAACATGGGTATTACACATATTCTTTGTCTGTGTACTGGCGTTGGAATTGACGAAGAGACAAAGCGTGTAGTAGCGTCTAAATGTTATTTAGAAGAGATGAGATACCACAGTTTTGTTCAATGGCTTGAATCGGAGTTGTCACAAGGACGTTCAACTAAAGGTAGTATTGAGATTTACAAATCCAAAGGTTCTAAAACAATAATTTATAAAAAGAACTTATGGTTTCTCTTGGCTTTGATATCGAAGAACCATCGGAGATTATAAAAGATGTCAAGGCAAAACTTCAACCTGCTGTTAGAGATAAAGTTGATAAACTTGCATTTGGCGACTTAAAGATTGCCGCTAATATTGAAGCGTCTGATAATGCTCTTTTATCTTGGAAAGAGTTTATTGGGAAAATAAAAGAAGCCACAAAAGGAGCAGCGTTTTATGCTGCTCCTTTAACAAATAAGGGGGTTATTAACCGATGACATCGGCTTATATAATGTATTTTGTGAGGTCATCTATAGTTATTTCCCCTTCTTTTCGTTTTTATACCATTTTTATAAATTTTTGCTGAATTTGATCAATCCAGATGGAAAAGCAGGTCTAAATCCTTTGAAACAGGGCTGTTATCCGGATTTGTTTCCATGATATCCGCCATGAAGTCCCACCATTTACGGTTTATAGCAGTATCAGCGCCCTTTGCCCAGAGTTCTTCGTCCTCAATCTCGATATAACCATAAAGAACGAGTGTCTCCTTATCAAGATAGATTGAGTAGTTCTTTCCGCCATGCTCATGAATCATGTCCTTCATTTCAGGCCACAACTCATTATGTCTCTTCTCATACTCCTCAGCCATACCCTCATACAGCTTCATTTTAAAACCCTTGTGAATCATTTTTCTTCCTCCTTAAATTTATTTAATTTTTTATGTGCCTCGACCGCTATCGCGCATTCAAGACGTTTTTTCTGAAACTCACACGCCAGTTCATATGGCTTATTTATATCCTTATTAAAGTTATACGCGTTTGCGCTGCATCCGCCGCTGCAATAGAATTTTGAGAAGCAGTCCGCGCATTTAGGTTTTGTATACACATTTGAGCGTTCAAACTGATTTTTTATATCCTCATTAAAGGTATTGTCCTTAACGTTACCCATCAGGAAATCGGTATTACCCACAAACTGATGGCACGGATAAATATCCCCGTTAGGAGCAACGGCAAGATACTCATGTCCCGCGCCGCAGCCTGACAGTCTCTTTATTGCGCATGGTCCCTGGTCAAGATCAACCATAAAGTGGAAGAAATTAAAGCCTCTTCCCTCATCATAGCGCTTTGCATATTCCTCCGCGAGCTTATCATATTCGGCTAAAACAGCTTCTATATGCTCCTCTTTAAGCGCGTAGTCCTCAGTTTCAGGCGCTACAACAGGCTCAACGCTTGTCTGTTTAAAGCCCAAATCAGCAAGATGAATTACATCCTTGGCAAAATCCGTATTATACGCCGTAAAGGTGCCTCGGACATAATAATTATCCTGATTTCTGCTTTCGGCAAGTTTTTGGAATTTCGGCACAATCGAGTCATATGAGCCGCTGCCGTCTACACGGTAACGCACCTTATCGTTAGTTTCCTTCGTTCCGTCAAGGCTCAGAACCACGTTAGACATATTCTGATTAATGTAATCCATTACTTCATCATCTAAAAGTATTCCGTTAGTTGTTATGGTAAAACGAAAATTCTTATTATGTTTTTCACCCTGCTCCTTTGCGTACTCCGTTATCTCTTTAACCACGTCAAAGTTCATAAGAGGTTCGCCGCCGAAATAGTCAATTTCTATATTGCGTCTTGCGCCGCTGTTACTTATAACAAAATCTATTGCTTTCTTTCCTACTTCCGCGCTCATAAGGCTTCTTCCGCCGTGGAATTCACCAGTATCAGCAAAGCAGTATTTGCATCTCAGATTACAGTCGTGCGCGACGTGGATACACAGTGCCTTTACTACAGATTGTTTATTCCAGTTCTTAGCTATTTCATCATAGCAATCCTCTGTGAAAAGCTGTCCGTTTTCATGAAGGGCACATATTTCTCTGTAGCTTTCTTCTATATCTTCGTCTGAATATCTGCTATTTAAAGCTGTTTTGACGCTTTCGGGACATTTATCCTCAGCCGTAAACGGTTCAGTTATGTAATCGAGCATATCATACATAACATCGTCCAGAACATGAACCGCTCCTGAATATATGTCCATGACTATATTAAGTCCTAATTGTTTATACTTATGTATCACTTAAAAAACTCCCTATTTTTATTGATTAGAAGAAAATCATCGACTATAAAGCCGATGATTCACCTTTAATGTTCATTTATTCGGCAAAACAATCAGTCAGCCTGTTCACATTTCTGATTTGCAACAGTGCATGATGTCTTGCAAGCTGACTGGCAAGATGTCTGGCATTCGCCGCAGCCGCCGTGCTTAGCAGAATTTTTTAAATTAGCATTGTTTAGTGTCTGTACGTGTTTCATCACTAAATCCTCCTTGTATGTATTTCATCTTTATTTATTGTATCACACTTTGTAAAAAAAATAAAGAGTTTTTTACAATTTTTTTGATTTTTATTGCTTCACCGATTGAATTGGGGCAAGCAGAAAAATTCAAGAGTCAGTTAGGGGAGCAATATTTATTTTCCTATAACAGAACCGAGAAATCCCGAAGCGAAGATACCACCCGTTATCGCAAACAAGTGTGAATTGACGGTTATTCCTTTGTTAAAAATAGCTGATATACCTACAAGAACAGCTAAATACATTACGCACACGAGCATTGCATGGATAAATACCTTGCCAGAAACAGCCCTTGATACAGCTATTGCTCCCATCAACACTCCGATTATCACTGATGCATACACACATATGCTTACAACATTTTCACTGATACCTGTAAAATACGAAAGCAGCGCCAGTATCAGAATTATGAACATAGTTATAAGAACAGAAAAAACACTTCCCTTTATCACGCTTTTGAAATTTATGCTCATAAAAATAACCCCCTTAATATTTTACTATAAATATATTAAAGGGGTTGTTTTTTTATAACATATTCAATTATTTTTTAGAGCCTTCAACTGAACGAACAGCGTCTCTTTCCATTTTCAGCACTGATTTTTCATCCTGTGTTCCGATATTTCCCGTTTCAATGAAAACAAATTCATCCTTTATCTTTACAACCTTGCCGCAGATACCGCCGATAGTTACTACCTTATCGCCGACCTTCATCGCGTTAATCATTTCTTTTGTTTCCTTCTCGCGCTTTCTCTGCGGTCTGATCATCATAAAATACAGAAGCACAATAACCAAAGCAAAAGGAAGTATTGTCATAATACCGCTCATTACAGGATTTACTTCCGGCTGCTCTGCTCCGTTAGCCGCTGTTCCTGCCTGTGTTGTATTAGCCTCTGTCGTTACCCCTTCACCGTCTGCAAAAACAACTGTTTCTAAAATATTTGTCATAATCTTTCTCCTTTAACTATTTATTTTTCATGAGTATTATATCATATATTTGCAGACTGTGCAACAGTCGGTGTCGCTTGCGAGGAAACTTCGCATAGTGACACGCAAAGTATGATACAATGTTCTCTCAGGCGTCAAAAGCTCTTGCTTTTGGTAACGCCGTGAGGTTATTATATCATAACTGCAAGCACGCAACGTGTGCGCAGCGGTATGATACAATGTTCTCTCAGGTGTCAAAAGCTCTTGCTTTTGGTAACGCCGTGAGGTTATTATACTATGCATATCCAAATTTTTCAATACTTTTTGCAAATTAACGGTAATTTTATGTAAGCTGTCTGATTTTTCCTGTCATTTCTATCAATTGACTGCCTTTTGCTATAAGAGAGCCGTGTTCTTTTATATATGTTATCTGCATGGGATAGCCTGATTGCTTGACAGAAAACTCTGTCATTAAATTAATACCTCTTTTATCAGCCACAGCATTGCTTACAGCAAAGCAATATGTGTTATTCAGACGATACAAACTGCCGGAAGCAAGGAAAGAGTCATCAAGCTCCTTTAACGCAGAACACAAATCCAAAAATGTTTCAAAATAAAATATATCTGTTTTTTCGGAACGTTTCGGCACTGCCTTAACGCCCGACGCATTCTTAAACTGTTGTCTTGTGATACGGCTTGAATTTGTATTAAGGCGGCTTACTACTATGCTCATGCCATCCCTTGAGGGGGAAGCCTCAACAACCACTTGCCCGTTATACGGATTAAATCCCGTCTCCTCACGTATTGTTTCCATTATATGAAACAGGAACGTGTGAAGTTCACGCGAGTCGGGAGTAAGCTGTTCCATATCTATATCAAGATTAACTAAATCCGAAGTTGTAAGAGTGACTTTTATCTTATCGTTATTAAGTCTTTCTATTCTCACAACTAACCACCTACTTTCTGTTTATATAATCTATTATACTATAAATTTTTTGATTTGGGAATAGTGATTTTAATATTTATTTAATAAAATTTTTTCCATGACAGGTATAATACAGAAAATTAAGGAAACAATACTGAATACAACAACAAAATATTGGAGGACTTAAGAATGAGTAAACAAAATCAAAAAGAAGCGAGAAAATTGCCGGGCTTCTACATAGCACTTTGCTGCTGTGTATTGGTAATAGGAATTGCAGGATATTTCACGGAAAAGCGAACCGATGACTCGGCACCTGTTGTGAACACTGAAGTTATCGAAGTTCAGGAAACAGACTTGCCGGTGTTCTCATCCGAACTGGATCAATTTACAAAAGCTGCACTGTCTACCCCTTCCCCCGCAATTGCGCCGGAAACATACGATGAAGGCAGTAAAACTGTGGCAGTAGAAGAGGAAACCCCTGTTTTAGCAGAAGCAGAACCTGTATCTGACTACGCTGTAGACAATCCTGACTTAGACGAAACAGCGATAACAGTGTCAGCTGAACAGCCTGTGTTTATAACACCGGTGAGCGGAGATATAATAGAGCCGTTTTCATCTGGACTTATATACAATACCGCGCTCAAAGACTGGCGTACTCATAATGGTATTGACATTGCGGCGGAAACCGGTTGCAGTGTACAGTCGGTTGCCGACGGAGTTATTGATAAAATAACCACTACAGCAATGGGAGGATGCGTTGAAATATCACACGCAGCAGGGTTTGTGACAAGCTATTCCGGGCTTCAGGACATTGAAAATCTTACGGAAGGCAAAGAAATCCAATCCGGCGAGGTTATCGGTACCTTAGGTGATTGCAAGGGTGAGAATGTAACCGAGCCGCATCTTCATTTTGAAATAAAAAAGGACGGCGAAGCCGTAAATCCAGCTGATTATCTTCCTTATTAACCCCTTTAATATATCAAAAAAAATTATCCGTCTGATTAATCAGACGGATAATTTTTTTGATATACAGGAAATTCCTCTATAAAACAAACATTGATTTAGTTTTCAGCTAAAAAATCGTTTATCTTTTTAACAAGCTCATCAGGGTCAATACCGTGAACCGCACATGCCTCTCCTATTGACTCCGCCTGTGAAGCGGGACAACCCAGGCAATGCATACCTATTCCCATAAGAATAGGAGCTATACCGCGGTTTATCTCCAACGCCTCGCCTATCAGTGTATCCTTAGTTACCTGCATTTTCATTTCCTCCTTCCGATATATTAAAACATTCTTCAAATTCCGCGTTATCTATGGTTTCCTTATCAATAAGTTTTTTGGCAACCTTTGTAAGGACAGCCATGTTATCGGTAAGAATTTGCTTAGTTTTCTCATATTGTGTAGTGAGAATATTTTTAACCTCACTATCTATCTCAGCGGCCGTTTTTTCAGAATACGGTTTTGACTGCGCAAAATCACGTCCTATGAATACTTCTCCGCCGTCATCATAAGATACGGGTCCTATAATATCCGACATTCCGTATTTTACAACCATATGCCGCGCAATTTCCGTCGCGCGCTGAATATCGTTTGACGCGCCCGTGCTTATATCATCCAAAGTCAGATCCTCAGCCGCTCTGCCGCCGAGAAGTTCCATAATACGTATAAGCATTTCATTCTTTGATGTGTATTTTTTGTCCTCCTCAGGAACGGATAATGTAAATCCTCCAGCTCTGCCGCGAGGCATGATAGAAACCTTATGCACGTGCGTATCATCTGAGATAAGCCTGGTAATAACCGCGTGTCCCGCTTCATGGTACGCGGTAAGCTTCTTTTCTTTATCGCTGATAGCCTTTGACCTGACCTCAGCGCCTATCATTACTTTTAAATTAGCATCTTCTATATCATGCCGTGTAATCATAGTATGATTTCTGTTTGCGGCAAGAATAGCAGCTTCATTCATCAGATTTTCCAGATTTGCGCCGGAATAACCTATTGTTGCTCTTGCAATTTCAAGAAGGTCAACTTCAGGAGCAAGCGGTTTGTTCTTTGAGTGTACCTTTAATATAGCCTCTCTTCCAGCCAAATCAGGCATATCGACTACAACCTGTCTGTCAAAACGTCCGGGACGAAGCAGAGCCGGATCAAGAACATCCGGTCTGTTTGTTGCGGCGATAATAATTATGCCGTCGTTATCTCCGAAACCGTCCATTTCAACAAGAAGTTGATTTAATGTCTGCTCTCTTTCATCATTTCCGCCGCCCAGTCCCGTGCCGCGCTGTCTGCCCACGGCATCAATTTCATCTATGAACACGATACACGGCTTGCATTTCTTTGCCTGGCTGAATAAGTCTCTGACACGGGATGCGCCCACTCCGACATACAGCTCAACAAAATTGGAACCGCTCATTGTAAAGAACGGAACGTCCGCTTCGCCGGCAACAGCCTTTGCAAGAAGAGTTTTTCCCGTACCCGGAGAGCCGACAAGCAACACTCCTTTGGGTATCCTTGCGCCAAGAGCAGTAAATTTATCGGGATTTTTCAGAAATTCGACAACCTCCTCCAATTCCCTTTTCGCTTCATCTGCTCCGGCCATACTTTTAAATGTTATTTCCGGTTTATCATAAACAAGTCTCGCTGTGCTTTTGGTGAATCCGCCTCCGCCTCTCTTGCCGAGAAGGATAACCATAAATGCTATTATAATCACAGTTGATAAAATATTGCTTATCGCCAGCCATGAAATATTTGATTCATGCGCCACCTGTTTTAAAGTGCCGTTTGACATCTGTTCATTAATTTCTTTGCCTATATCCTCCTGCATTATTTCCAGAGAAGGTATTTCCACAGTTGCATTTTTGCCGTCAACAAATTCCGCCGTTACATCATTGCCGGTTACGGTAATTGTTGATACCTGCTGTTTCTGTACCGCTCTCACAAAATCGGAGTAATCCATTTCCGTAGTTGTCGATACAAAGTTTACAACTATTGAATAAATAATATATACTGCCAGAATAAGCGCCAGCCATACTCCTATTCCTTTAAACCTGTTCTTCAAACTTATCTCATAGCCTTTCTGTCCACTTATTATAAAAAAACTCAGTCCTTATCGTGGACGGATAAGGAGTCAATGAATTCTATTCTTACGCCGCTGTCCCGGAACAGAAAATTTCTGTCCACACGATTACCTACTGCGGCAATAATTCCGTTAACCTCAATTACAGGTATGGAATTACGTTTTTCTTTAGGTATTTTTTCATTTATCAGATAATCCTTTATTTTTTTACTGCCCGTCATGCCTGACGGATAGAATTTATCTCCTTCTTTCCTGCTTCTTATGATAATTTTATCATTTTCATCACAGGAAATATATACAGCTCCGTCACTGACTCTTTTATGGGCTGTAGTCACAGTAACAATTTTTCCTATTTCTCTTATTTGGGTCGGGGTATTAAATGCAACTCCGCAATTAAACGGCTCTATTCCCTTCCTATCCTTCTCTATGATAAGCATTCCGTATTCACACCTTGCTGTCACGCCGCCGAAAAGATGAATTTCTGTTCCGCTTTGTTTTTTTATGAGAGCAAGGATATCACGAATGTATCCTGATGAAACATCATTTAAGCCGCCGTATATACTTTTAAGCATATGTCTGATGATTCGTCTTGAGATCGGCGGTGGTTCATCTGACAAATCATCTATACTTATTTTCCCATCCTTAACTAATTCCTTATATTTTATTAATGCCTCATTATCCAGATAATCACTGTCATCTTTTATCAGTGACGCATTATCTGAAACCGTATTTATAAAATTAGAATTGAATTCTTCTGTGATAAGCGGAATAAGCGTATGACGTATCTTATTTCTTGTATAAGAATCTGTAAGATTTGTACTGTCAGTCACGTATTCAAGATTGTTTTCCCGGCAATAGTTCTCAATCTCCGCTCTTGTAACGTCAAGAAGAGGACGGATTATACAGGAGCGCCTTACAGGTATACCGCAAAGTCCCGCAATGGTGCTGCCACGCATAAAATTCATCAAAATAGTTTCAGCATTGTCGTTTTTATTATGCGCGGTTGCTATTTTCGTTATATTATATTGTTCGCACAACTTATAAAAAAATTCATATCTTATTTTCCGTCCCGCAGTTTCCTCGCTTATTCCATATTCTGTAGAAATTGCCGGGATATCGGCTTTATCAGTGAAACACTCTATACCAAGTTTTTCTGCAAATCTTTTCGCAAAAATTTCATCGCGTTCCGCTTCATCGCCGCGTATACCGTGATTCAGATGAGCGGCATAAATCCTGATTCCCAGTTCATCGGCAAGAGAATGAAGTGCGTGGGTAAGACATACGCTGTCAGCCCCGCCGGAAAGACCGATAAGAATTCTGTCACCTTTATCAATCAGATTATATTCAGTTAATGTTTTTTTAATTATATTTAAAATCATATTTCATCTCTGATAGCAAACTCAACATTTGAAAATTTAGTATATTCACCCTTCCAGCCGAGTTTAAAAGTTCCTGTTTCACCGCTTCTGTTTTTTGCAATGATACATTCGGCAAGATTTTTTTCGTCAGTTTCCTTGTTGTAGTAATCATCTCTATAGAGAAACATTACAATGTCAGCATCCTGCTCTATCGCTCCTGATTCACGCAAGTCGGAAAGCATGGGACGCTTATCGCTTCTACTCTCGCTTGCACGCGAAAGCTGTGACAGAGCTATAACAGGTACATTCAATTCCTTTGCAAGAATTTTAAGCGAACGTGAAATCTCTGCAATTTCCTGCTGTCTGTTATCGGCGCGTCCGCTTGACTGCATAAGCTGCAAGTAATCTATTACCACAAGCTGCAGATTTCTCGTCTGCTTCAGTCGTCTGCACTTTGCCCTGATCTCCGCCACGGTTATTGAAGCCGTGTCATCTATATACATCGGAGCTGTTGCGACTCTATCTACTATCGCGCCTATTTTTTCCCAATCCTCACCGGTCATTTCTCCTGTTCTTATCTTGCTTAAATTTACAAGTGCCTGAGAACATATTATTCTGTTTACTATCTGCTCTCTGGGCATTTCAAGGTTAAATAAAGCGACCGTTTTCTTTTCGGAAATACTTATATGCTCCGCTATATTCACAGCAAAACTTGACTTACCCATACCCGGTCTTCCCGCTATAAGGATAAGCTCGCCTCCGTGTAGTCCACCTGTGCGTCTGTTGAGTTCGTCAAACCCGCTTGATATTCCAGTCAGATTGCCCTCTTTCATGGAATTCTCAACAAGTTCCTGATAGCTTCCCATGAATATCTCGCTTACGGGAAGTATTTCACCGTTTTCCCTGGAGGAAGAAACATCAAAAATAAGCTGTTCTGCGCGGTTTACCACGCGTTCAGCCTTATCATCTTCACTATACGCCATATCTGATATAGCATTCGCGCACTGTATAAGAGTCCGCAAAGTTGCCTTATCTCTTATTATATTAGAATAATACGTCACATGGCGTGTAGTCGGAACATTCGTGGCGGCATTACGAAGGTATGTTATTCCCCCGATAGCTTCCAGTTTGTCTTTCTGACTTAATCTGTTTGAAACTGTGATAAAGTCTATGGCAAGGTTTTCATTGAACAGTTCAAGAATTGTCTCATATATTTCCCGATTCTGATAGAAATAGAAATCAGAAGGTCTGACTATTTCAGCTGATTCGGCAACACTATGAGCATTAGTCAGCGCGCTGCCAATCACGGCAAGTTCGGCATCCTGACTATACGGCAGTTCTCTGCCCATTACATCAACAGGATTTGATGTCTCCGGCATATTGAGTCCCCCCATTCTAATTGAGATACAACGATTATCTGACGCGGAAAAGAAGTGAGTAGATTTCGCTTTTGAGGAACGCCGGCGTATGCTGATACGCGAGGCTCCTCAAAATGGTGAAATGCCTATCCTTTTTACGCTTGCTCTACTACAACTTCAAGCTTACCTGTTACACCTGTATATATTTTCACATCAACAGTAGTTGTTCCAAGAGTCTTGATACCATCCGGCATTACAAACTTCTTCTTATCAAGCTTTATGTGATGCTGGTTAGTAAGAGCCTCACTGACATCTTTTGAAGTCACGGAACCGAATAGTTTTCCGTTATCGCCTGCTTTTGCCTTCAAAGTAACTTTGATTTCCTTCATTTTTTCGGCTATTGCGTTAGCTTCCTCAAGCTCCTTCTTCATTCTGTATTCAAGAGACTCCTGCTTGCCCTTTAATGCGTTTATATTTGCCTTACTTGCAATCTCAGCAAGACCTCTCGGTAAAAGGTAGTTCCTTGCGTAACCGTCAGAAACATTTACCATCTGACCTTTTTTTCCCTGTCCCTTAACATCCTGTTTTAAAATAACCTGCATTGTCTTACCTCCACTCTAATTTTCGTTATTTGAAAGATATTCGTTAACCGCGTTTATAACGTCGTCGACTACCATATCAACATTTTTATCCCTTACCTGCGCGCCTGCAACAGTGCTGTGACCGCCTCCGCCAATGTACTCCATCAAAACCTGTACATTCACTTCTCCAAGCGACCTTGCGCTTACTCCAATGGTACCGTCAATCGGATATACAACTATTGACGCGCGTATATCACCTATATTAAGCATCTCATCAGCCGCCTGTGACGCCACAACCCTTATATTCGGCACACTTTTATAGCATTGGGCAACGGCAATATGCGGTGCTATGATTCTTGTTGTTCTTATAATGTCTGCACGGCGGTCATAGTCATCCTTGCTGACATTAAACAGCTGCTTTATATCAGCCGTATTCAGTCCCAATCTTCTCAGATATGACGCCGCATCAAAGGTTCTAACGCCTGTTTTAACAAGGAAATTCTTTGTATCCATAAGTATTCCCGTGTAAAGGCATTCCGCTTCCTTATTAGTCAGAGAGCTTCCTATATTCATATATTCCAGAAGTTCGGTCGCCATTTCACAGGTAGACGACGCATACGGCTCATGATAGATAAGCGAACACGGATTTAGGAAATCGGTAGAACGTCTGTGATGGTCTATAAGCACAGTCTTTGCCGCTCTCTCCACAAGCTGCGGACATGGAAGCATTGACGGTCTATGAGTATCAAGAACTACCACAAGGGTATCCTGTGTAAGCTGTTCCAGTGCCTCCTCCGGGCTTATGAACATTCCGTTGTATTCCTCTATGTCTCTCAGCTCCTCGTAGAGTAATCTGACAGCCGGAGAATTATTGTCGTACAGTATATACGGCGTTTTATCCATAATCCGTACCGCACGCTGAAGTCCCATTGCAGCGCCGAAGCAGTCATAATCCGCGCCACCGTGACCCATAAATATAACCTTGTCCGAACTCTTTATAAAATCCTTCAGGGCAACTGCAAACGCTCGTGTTTTGACACGAGTACTTCTTTCATAATCACGTGCCTTACTTCCGAAGAATTTGTATTGCGTATCATCCTTTATACTTACCTGGTCGCCACCGCGTCCCAGAGCCATATCAAGCGCACTTCTTGCGTAGGATTCATTCTCTGAAAGATTTCCTCCCGTTCCTATACCAATGCTTATACTTACCGGTTGCTTGATATCCTCTCCGACCTTTCTTATCTTATAAAGAATATCGAATTTATCCCGGATATACCCGTCAAGATATCTGTGCTCAAAAAACATATAGTATCTGTCTCTATCAGTGTTTTTCAAAAGCGCTCTTCCCTGAGCCGCCCATTCATTAACGCATATTCTTATCTGGGATAAAATATGCTGCTGCTCGATATCTGTAACACGCTGCAGAACATCTTCATAATTATCAATATTGATAATCGCAACATCTGTTTTTTCATTTTCGTACATCTGCTGCAGTTCTGCTTCCATAGTCTTATCAATAAGATATATATATACCGACAGCCTATCATCAGTATCCGCCTCATTATTTTGTATTGTATTGGCAATGAGAGAATATTTTTTTTCGCCAATCCTGATATGTTTTTCATAGTTTGACGGTGTTTTCAGGACTTCCCCCCACTTGATACCGGTAATAACTGTTTCTATCTTCATATCAAAAAGGTCTTTATTGGAAAACATTTCAGAAAACATTTCGTTATACCAGTGGATTGAACCGTCAATATGTGTTACAACCACCGGTATCGGAAATGACCCCATCAGATTTGATGAAATAACATTTGTATTTTTCGCAATAATATCAAGATATTTACTAATGCTGTCTTTTCTTCTTTGTCCGATAACAACAAGCAAAATAAAGATAACAATGCCAGCACTGATTTCAGCAAAGCCCGCTATCCTGTTATAATCAAACAGCGCAAATACTCCCCCCGCAATTAACAGCAGGGCGGAAATAAATGCCGCTCTTGTATAGGTCTTTGTTATCTGACCGTAGTTTTTCTTCATAAAGTTCCTCCGACGTAAATATCACACCACTTGTCTTAACGGTTTTTTAAATACTTTCTTAGCTCTGACATATCGGAAAATTCAATTTCCAGTTCGTGACCATTTTCCTCACCTATAGTCAAAAGATCTGAAATCTTATTGTCTATGCCTGAAAAACTCAGTCCGAGACGTCTTGCAAGTATATAATCCATCGCTATGACTGTGGCGATTTTGTTTGTTATACTCTCATATTCGCCTATTTCGTCATAATCGGCAAGAGTTTTATAAAGATTCGCTATCTCTGAAAGGATTTCTCCCTTTATCATATCAATAGCCTTCAGATTTGATGAAATGTTCATAGTGCTGTCCTCCTGATGTTGTTAAAATTATGTATTCCCACCTGAGTTTATATTGTACCACAAAGTTTATATCAAGTCAATATACAGAAAAATATTTTCCAATAAATGCCAAAAGCGTTTGCATTGAGCAAACGCTTTTGATATATTTTTAATATCAAAGATTTTCTGCAATCAATTGAGCCATCTTAGTACAGCCTACCTTTGTCATGCCCTCAGACATAATATCTCCTGTTCTGTAGCCTTTATCAAGCACTTTGGAAACAGATGCCTCAATCGCGTCAGGTTCGTCCTTCATGTCAAGCGAATATCTTAAAAGCATTGCAGCCGATAAAATTGTCGCAATCGGATTAGCTATATCCTGTCCTGCAATATCCGGAGCACTGCCGCCGCTCGGCTCGTACAAACCCAGCTTTGTCTCGTTAAGGCTTGCCGACGGAAGCATTCCGATTGAACCTGTTATCATTGAAGCCTCGTCAGAAAGAATGTCACCAAACATATTTTCAGTGACCATAACATCGAATTGCGCGGGATCCTTTACAAGCTGCATAGCCGCGTTATCTACAAGCATATGCTCAAGCTCTACCTCAGGATAATCAGCCGCCACCTCTGTTACTATCTTTCTCCAGAGACGCGATGAATCAAGCACGTTCGCCTTATCAACGCTTGTTACCTTCTTCCGTCTCTTCATTGCCACTTCAAACGCCTGAACGGCTATTCTTCTTATTTCATTTTCATTATATGAGAGCGTATCAACAGCGGTAACAACGCCGTCAATTTCTTCTGTCTTTCTTTCACCGAAGTAAAGTCCGCCTGTCAGCTCACGCATAATAAGCATATCAAAGCCCTTAGAGCTTATCTCCACCTTCAGCGGACACGCGCCGCTAAGCTCCGGATATAAAAGACAGGGACGTAAGTTTGCGAAAAGTCCCAGCTCCTTACGTATTTTTAGAAGTCCGGCTTCCGGGCGCAAATGTGCCGGAAGCTTATACCACGGCGATGTCGTTGTGTTACCGCCTATACTGCCCATCAGAACCGCGTCTGATTTTTTGCAAATATCCAGTGTTTCCTGCGGCAACGGCTCACCGAATTTATCAATCGCGCAGCCGCCCATATACGTTTCTGTAAAGTTAAATTTATGTCCGTATTTCTCTGAAACAGCGTCAAGCACTTTAACCGCGCCCGCTACAACCTCGGGACCGATTCCGTCTCCGGGAATAAGCGCAATATTATATTCTGCCATTCTCTTGTCCTCCATAAGATTAGTTACTGCTTTTTATGTATTCCACAAGACCGCCGGCGTTAATGATTCCCTGCATGAACTCCGGGAATGCAGCCGCCTGATATGTCTTGTTTTTAGTCTTATTTGTGATAACTCCTGTGTCAAAGTCAACCTCTACCTCGTTACCAGCGTCTATATCCTCAGATGCCTCGGCACATTCAAGAATAGGCAAACCTATATTGATTGAATTTCTATAGAAAATTCTTGCAAAATCCTTTGCTATTACGCATGAGATACCGCTTGCCTTAATGGCAATAGGCGCATGTTCACGGGAGGAACCGCAGCCAAAGTTTGCGCCGCCTACCATTATGTCGCCAACCGTATGGTTTTTAACAAAATCCTTGTCAATATCCTCCATACAGTGAAGAGCCAGTTCCGCAGGATCGCTCGTGTTTAAGTATCTTGCAGGAATGATTACGTCTGTATCTATATTATCGCCGTATTTTATTACTTTTCCGTTTGCTTTCATAATTACAATCCTTTCCTTATTATTTAGCTGAGTTAAATTTTCATAGATTGCCGTTAAAGGCGCGGAGTGCTGTACGAATGTACCACCTCTGCGGCTTTGGCGGTGAGATATGAACAACGCTTTAGCGTTGTAGGCATGTTGCGCAGCAACAAATGCCGTAATCTACGTAAATTTAATCAGCCATAACCTCCTCAGGTGCTGAAATTTTACCTGTTATAGCGCTTGCTGCTGCCACTTCCGGACTGGCTAAGTATACTTCGCTCTCAACGTGTCCCATACGTCCCAGGAAATTTCTGTTTGTTGTTGAAACGCAGCGTTCTCCTTCTGCCAGTATTCCCATATGTCCGCCAAGACATGGTCCGCAGGTGGGAGCTGAAATGACGCATCCCGCCTCAACGAGAGTGGCAAGAGTACCGTCCTTTAATGCTTCAAGATATACAGCCTGCGTAGCCGGGAACACGATTGCGCGCATACCCTTTTTCACGTGCTTACCCTTTAAAATTTCAGCAGCATTGCGTAAATCTGAAATACGTCCGTTTGTACATGAACCGATAACAACCTGGTCTATTTCCACATCGCCCCAGTTATCAGGAGTTCTTGCGTTTTCCGGCAGATGCGGGAACGCAACAGTATGAGGCACTGTCGCCAAATCAATATCAATCACCTGAACATACTCAGCGTCAGCATCAGCTGTGAACACTTTATATTCACGGTCTGAATGGTCTTTCATATATTCAATAGTAAGGTCGTCCACTTCAAAGATACCATTCTTCGCCCCTGCTTCAATAGCCATGTTAGCGATTGTGAAACGGTCATCCATCGTGAGTGAGTGCATTCCTTCGCCTGTAAATTCCATCGACTTATATAGTGCGCCGTCAACACCTATCATACCGATTATATGCAGGATAAGGTCTTTTCCGCTTGTGTACTTATTAAGCTTTCCGGTAAGATTAAACTTTATAGCCTCCGGAACCTTAAACCATGCCTTTCCGGTCGCCATGCCAGCCGCCATATCGGTTGAGCCGACTCCTGTAGAGAACGAGCCGAGAGCACCGTATGTACAGGTATGAGAGTCAGCGCCGATTACAACATCTCCCGCAACAACGAGACCTTTCTCAGGCAGAAGCGCGTGTTCTATACCAACCTCGCCGACTTCAAAGTAGTTCAAAATATCCTGTTCTTTTGCAAAGTTTCTTACCTTTAAAGCCTGCTGCGCCGATTTAATATCCTTATTCGGCGTGAAATGGTCAGGAACAAGAGCGATTTTCGTCTTGTTAAACACACTGTCTTTTCCTATTTTATCAAACTCCCCTATTGCCACGGGCGTTGTTATGTCATTGCCGAGAACAAGGTTCAAATCAGCCATTATCAGTTCTCCGGCTTTAACACTGTCTTTTCCCGCCGCATTAGCAAGAATTTTCTGCGTCATGGTCATTCCCATATATAATCACCTCGTATAATTTCATATTACTCCTATTATACACCAGTTTTTATCTGTTGTAAATATTAAATTTGCATAAAAACAGAAGTTGCGATATAATAAAATCACCAGATAAAATAGCAAAGGATATCCTAAAAAATATAATGTAAAACCCAGAAAAATGGCGCAACTATGCTGCGTCATTTTAAATTCTACTTTAGAACAATGATAAATTTTATTTTTTGAAACCTTTTGCATTCTTAAACCGTATATAATAGTGTACTGCAAATAACGTTATTTGAATGAGAGGTAGAACATTATGACTGAAGATGAAAAATTGATATTTAATATACGGCGAAAACGGCGCGGAGCGTTTGAAAAGTTGATTGAGAAGTATACCGCATATGTCAGCACCGTTGTATACAATGTGTGCGGCAGCTCCGCCACAAAGGAGGATATCGAGGAAATTGTATCAGATACCTTTGTTTCGTTGTGGCTTAACGCTGAAAATTTTAACAGTCATAAGGGTAATCTTCGTACATACTTAGGAACAATCGCGCGCAACCTTGCGACCGATATGCTCCGTACAATACATACAACAAATACAGAGCTTGATGAAAATATAGCTTCTGCGCAAACCGAGCTTTATGCACAAATTGAGCAAAACGAGGAACGTGAGACTATGATACGGCTGATTCGCGAGCTTGGCGAGCCTGACAGTGAAATATTTATAAGATACTATTATTATGATGAAAAAATATCTTATATTTCAAGCAATATGAATTTGAATATCAACACGGTAAAAACAAAACTCGCAAGAGGGCGCAGACATTTAAAAGATATTTGGGAAAGGAGGAACGGCAATGAGTAAAAGATTAAAAGAATTGGGCATATCTACAGACTTAAAGATAGACGCGCAAAGAATCGCAACTATGTCTAACCAAAAACTTGATGCTATTCCTTCGGAAAGGAAAACATTTATGAAGTATAAGAAAACAAAAATTGTGGTGATAGCAGCTGTAATAACTATTTTATTTATTGTAACGGCATTCGCGGCTGATAATATTATTTCTTATTTTGGCAGCAGCGAGGCAAAGAAAGTAGGTGACATAGACACGCTGACAAAATACAATGAGCAAATAGGTGTAGTCGGAACATTGGACGATAAAACACTCGTTCTTGATAATATTGCGGTTGATGACAGTTACTTGTATGTGTTTTTCACACTGACCGCGCCGGAGGATTATGAATTTGATGTGATTTGCCGTATCAATGGTACAAAAGCAAATAACTGGTCAAATTGGGATAATTATATGATTGATGATTATACAGGAAAAGGGGTTATCAAAATAAGTGTAGCGCAAACTGACATTCCTGATGAATTTACATTTGAAATGTATTCTGTGGAACAGATTGACGAGGAATTTGAAGACTATTATTATCAGGATTATCTGGAACTTACGGAAGAAGACAAAGCAAATCTTTTATATGTTTCAACGATCGCGCACAAGGCGGAAATTAAAGCAAACACTCTGACAAAGGAGGTTAACGTGGAAATACCAGCACTTAACAGTGTGCTTAATAAGGTTGTGATTTCTCCGTTTGGCAGTCAGCTTGTGATTACGCAAAATGAAATCAACAGAAGATATTTATCGGATTGTTTTGCTCTTACAGATGAAACCGGCAACTTCATTCATGTAATGCCGGAAAGCACAAGGATTTATAACGAGGGTGATACCAAAGAGGTGCGGACGGTTCCTTTTATGCCCGGAGAGCGTATTCCGGAAAGTCTGACAATTATACCGTATGGCGAACCGGAGGAAATGGTGACGGTAGACGGAGAGAATAAAGCAGCGGACGAATTTCCGGTTGAATTGAATATTGCGGACCACGGAAAAATAATTGTAACAGATGTGCGATATCTTGATGCAAAAATCGAAATTGATTATTATATTACAGGTAATTCACATGGATTACAAATGATATATCCTGTAAATAACGAGGGGTATCCTGAGATGCTCTCAGATGACGGTGTATGGTGGCTTCACGAAACAGAGTATCATCAGATGACGAAAAGCTATACGGCTGTGTTCAGATTTGTTATCGGAGATGCTGATAATAACGGCAACGTTCCATCTGCGGGTAGTATGCGAAGCGCGGATATACTAAGAGAAAAATATCCGAATATAGGTATATCTTATCAAAGCAATATACCTGAGCTTGACTATAATAATGCTGTTACAGTTGATTTGAAATAACGTAGAAAAGCATATCGTAAATTCAATACGATATGCTTTTTCTGTATTATTTTATAATCTTAATCAATCTTTTTTACTTTGGCAAACGCTGCCATCAAACGCTTGAATCCGACACTTTCAAACTCTATTTCAAGAATAGCGTCATTTCCGCATGGCGTAGCCTTTAATATAGTGCCGCATCCGAATTTTCTGTGTTCAACGTTATCCCCCGCTTTAAATTTAGAATAATCCTCCGAAAACAGCGTAGGTGCAGGTTTTGTGTAACGCTCCTTTTTCGCGGGTGTCACATTGTAAAATCCCATATTTTGAAGAGTCTGGGCGGCTCTGGGGACAAACGTTGTTTTATCCTCAAGATATTCTTCGGGAATCTCATTATAAAACCTTGACGGTATTGAGGGGGTTGTTTTTCCATGCAGAGTACGGCTTAAAGTCTTTGTGATATGTAATTTGTTCTTCGCGCGCGTTATAGCAACATAGCAAAGACGTCTTTCCTCCTCAATATCCTCCTCAGTCTCCATTGAGCGCATACCGGGAAACAACCCTTCTTCCAATCCTGTCAGAAACACCACCGGGAATTCCAATCCCTTTGCGCTGTGTATTGTCATAAGGACTACGGCATCCTGTTTTTCGTCATATCCATCCGCGTCAGAAACAAGCGTTATACCTTCTAAAAATTCACCCAGAGTATTTCCCGTTTCCTCGTTCTTTTCAAATTCAGCGATAACAGACATAAATTCACCAAGGTTCTCTATTCTTGTTTTACTCTCAGTCGTGTCCTCCGCCACAAGCGCGCTCATATATCCCGTGTCATTCATTACACGGGTAGCAAGCTCCCCGAGCGGCACTACGTCAACTAATTTGCGCAGGCTTTCTATTATTTTTGAAAAAGCTTTAAGATTTTTTATAGCGCTCTTTAATTCCGGGTAATCGTCCGCATGAGATACAACCTCATAAATTGAAATGTCATTATTCAGCGCTATTTCTCTTGCCTTGTTTACAGTAGTTCCGCCTATTTTTCGTTTTGGTTCATTAATAATTCTTACAAGGCTTACATCATCATTCGGATTGTAAAGAACACGAAGGTATGCGATAATATCCTTTATTTCTTTTCTGTCATAGAACCTGAGTCCCGAAAGCACCTTATACGGTATATTATCCCTCATTAGCATTTCTTCTATCACACGCGATTGAGCATTCATGCGATATAGCACAGCGCAATCGAAAAAATTACCATTATCCTGATAGTATTTTTTTACTTCGCGCGTGATATATCGCGCTTCTTCATATTCATTTGTACCCGTATATGTATAAATTTTATCTCCGCCGTCCCTCGCAGTCCATAAATCCTTTCCCATTCTTCCCTTGTTATGCGCTATAACACCGTTCGCCGCGTCAAGAATATTCTGCGTGGAACGGTAATTACGGTCAAGAGTAATTCTTACCGCATCCGGGAAATCATCCTGAAAGTTCAGGATATTATTTATATTAGCGCCGCGGAATTTATATATACTCTGGTCATCATCACCCACAACACAAAGATTGTGGTGTTTCTGAGCCAAAAGATTTATTAATAAGTACTGGGAATTATTGGTATCCTGATATTCGTCTACAAGAATATATTTGAATTTATCTCTGTATTTTTCAAGCACATCCGGATTCTCACTCAGAATTTTTACAGTGTGAAGAATTATGTCATCAAAATCAACCGCATCATTTTTCTTTAATTTCGCCTGATACCGGTAATATATTTTTGAAATGATACTCATACGGTAATCATTTCTATATATATTTTCAAATGTCGGCGCATCCATCAGGTCGTTCTTTGCATTGCTTATAATAGACTGCACATTACGCGAAGGAAAGCTTTTTTCATCTATATCCAGTTCTCTTAAACATTCCTTTATTATAGTACGCGTATCCGACGTATCATATATAATGAAATTGCGCGTATACCCTATAAGATCAATACAGGTTCTGAGTATTCTTGAACACATTGCATGAAATGTTCCAACCCACATATCTTTTACGTTGTCACCAAGAAGATGTTCACAGCGCTCCTTCATCTCGTTAGCCGCCTTGTTTGTGAAGGTGATTGCCAGAATATTCCAGGGTTTTATGTGCTTTTGTGAAATCATATATGCAATCCTGTTTACGAGCACAGTGGTTTTTCCGCTTCCCGCGCCGGCTATGACCAGAACAGGGCCTTCCGTTGCCATGACCGCCTCTTTTTGCCTATCATTTAAATTATCTAATAAATTACTCATTTTATTTCTCCTAAATATCTATTTAGTTTAAGTATACCACATTTCAAATAAAATTTAAAGCCATTTCTTCAATATGTTTTTCAGTATAACCAATATCGTTTTCGGTCAATTTAAACGTGTGAAAGGTGGTGATAATTTTGAAAAAATTTTCCGCAAATATAATGTTGTGCCTTATATTTAGTATGTGTGTTCTGAGAACTGCATATGCGGAGGAGATAAAAGTTATTCCTGTTGGACAAGCGGTCGGTATACGTCTTTATACCGATGGTTTGCTTGTGGTGGGAATGGCTGAAGTAAACGGTAATAATACAGCCGCGCAATGCGGTATAAAAATAAATGACAGGATAAAGGAAGTTAACGGTGAAGACGCGCTATCCTCCGAAAGATTTTCTGAAATTATCAATGAAAATCCGGATGGAGTAACTCTCGACATAATGCGGGGGAATCAGGAAATTGAGATTCATGCCGTCCCCGCGCTTTCGGAGGATAATATTTACCGTCTCGGGTTATGGGTACGTGACTCTACCGCCGGTATTGGTACGGTGACGTATTATGACCCCGTATCTGAAAGTTTTGCCGCTTTAGGGCATTCAATAAATGATGCCGATACAGGTAATATTTTAACCGTTAAATCAGGTAATATTCTTAATTGTGATATTTCATCGGTCACAAAAAGCAAAAGAGGAAACCCCGGAGAAATAAACGGAGTTTTTGAAGGGAATAGAATAGGTAATGTTTTAGTCAATTCCCGGACAGGTATTTTCGGTAAAATGGTATCAAACGAATTTTCAGATTTACGCGAGCCTGTTCCGATAGCGGCAAAAGAACAGATACGAGAGGGTGACGCGTATATTCTGTCAGACGCGTTCGGAGGAGAAACAAAAGAATATACAATTAAAATAGATAAAATAACAAACAACGCTGATAAAGGACTTATTATAGAAATAACCGATAATACACTTCTTCAGATGTCAGGCGGCATAGTCCAGGGCATGAGTGGTTCGCCTATTATACAGGATGGAAGACTTGTCGGAGCAGTGACCCACGTTCTGGTTAATAACCCGAAAAAGGGATACGGCACACTTGCCGAAAGCATGATTGATGTGCAGATAAAGTCTCAGATGTGACAAGAAATTTATATGCATAAAAAATGAGATGTATTGAATTATACATCTCATTACATACTATTCGTCAGCCGCCTATCTGACACTTTAAACCCGACTTTTTCGCCGTTTCAAGCAGCTCTTTCATATACTTATCGGGAATAAGGTCTATTCCGTCCATAAGGTATGGTCTGTTAAGACCTTCGTACTTCCCCTGTCCGAGTCTATGGTATGGCAATAAGTGTAACCTTTCCACACCGGGAAGCGACGCGGCAAACATGGCTATATCGTATATTTCCTCATGTGTCGCGTTAAAGGTCGGTATCACAGGTACGCGGATTGTAAGATTCACCGCGCCGGACTCAGCAATTTTTCTTGCATTTTCAAGTATCAATTCATTCGGCTGTGTGGTAAATTCTTTATGCTTAGCACTGTTCATATGCTTTATATCCATTAAGACATAATCAAGATATGGCAGATATTTTTGTATTATTTCCCATTTTGCAAAGCCTGTTGTTTCTATGGCCGTATTCACGCCGTAGTCCTTGCAGGCATGGAGAAGATGCGGAGCGAAATCAGGCTGTAAAAGTGATTCACCGCCTGACAGCGTAACACCGCCGCCGCTTCTATTATAATAAAACATATCCTGTTTTATGACCGGCATAACATCAGCAACAGAAACATCGCTGCCCATGATTTTTTCCTTACCCTCGAACATCATCGGCTGTATACCATACTCCTGCGATTCAGGATTACAGCACCAACGACAGCGGAGGGCGCAGCCCTTAAGGAATATTATCGTTCGTATTCCCGGACCGTCATGGATAGAATATTTCTGAATGTCAAATATTCTGCCTCTGGCTTCCATATAATTTTCCATTATGATCTCCATTTCATTGATTTATAACACGAAAGAGGCTGGTCGCAAATTGCATTTGCTGCTCGCCCATGCAACCGGGAACCAAGCAGATTACCCTTTTGAAGAATACCGACGTATGTTGATACTTCAAGTTCTGAAAAAGGGTGATATGCGACGTTTATCTTTCATATAACGCGGAAGAGAAACGAGCAGATTACCCTTTTGAAGAACGCCGACGTATGTTGATACTTCAAGTTCTGAAAAAGGTGAAACACGACGTTTATCTTTCATATAACGCGGAAGAGAAACGAGCAGATTACCCTTTTGAAGAACGCCGACGTATGTTGATACTTCAAGTTCTGAAAAAGGGTGAGATGCGACGTTTATCTTTCATATAACGCGGAAGAGAAA
>JAFLUB010000042.1 GCA_022509025.1 Oscillospiraceae bacterium
CCCTTATAAGACATTACCTTACATACATCATTTTCCTTAACAAACTTCATCTGCTCGCTGATTTCCGACTTTGCAATATCAACCATATCAAAAGTCTCATTATCCATGAAATGATAGAAATCATCATCACCGTATGAATATGCCATATCTTTTCTGTCGATATGAGCCTCTTCAAACTTTTCTGTCGGTCTGAAAGTCTTTTCAACAACACCACCGCTTATGATGTTCTTAAGCTTTGTTCTTACGAACGCAGCGCCCTTACCCGGCTTAACGTGCTGAAATTCAACAATCTGATATACATTACCTTCATGCTCGAAGGTTCTTCCATTTCTAAAATCTCCTGCTGTAATCATAACTAATCCTCCCAAATCTTTCGTAGTTTATACAATATATATTCTAATATATTTTACCAAAAAAATCAAGATGTTAGAAAAAATAAATAAAAAAATTTTTTTATTTGGCTAAAATTTTGCATTTATCCGTATCTTTCCGCCATCATAACTCCTGAAATTATCATTGCTCCACCGAAATATTGGACAAACTGCATCGTTTCTCCCAAGAAAAACACGCCGATAATAATTGTGGTTATCGGTTCAAACGCAGATACAATCCCCGCAGTAGCCGCGCCTTCATGCCGCACTCCCGCCTGAAACAGCGGTATTGCGCCGAGAGTAATTACAAACGATATAAGTGTTGAGAAAAACCAGCCTTCGGCAGTTATATTGTTAAAATGAATACTATCTGTGAGTCCTCCGAAAATAAGCGTGCCGCCACTCATTATTATCATAAGGTAGAATGTAAGTTTAATATAATCCATCCTGTCAATTCCGGAATGATCCATATATATAACATAAAAGCTATAAAATATGCCCGACAGTATAGCAAGCATAATCCCTATTTTGTCTGCGGCTGTGTTGATATCAACGAACAGAAATATGCCTATAGTTACAAACATGACCGCGGCAAGCTTCAGCTTTGTTATTTTTTCCTTATATATAAACGCGGATACAATAACTATTATCAGAGGATAAATAAAATGCAGCGTCGTTGCAAGTCCGGTCGAAATATAGTCGTATGCCGCATACAGCGATATTATCGACAAGGAGCCGCCGAATGCGCCGAATATTATAATACTGTATAGCTCCTTACGGCTTAACCTGAACGACTGGCGGCGAAACAGCATTATAACAAACAAAAGCGGAAGCATCAGGAATGTACGCAAAAAAGTCAGCGTTATTCCGTTTACTCCGCCTTCATAAGCAAATCTGGATAACAACGGCGCTGTTCCGTATATTACAGCGGACAGAACCAGACATATTTTTCCCCTTGACACAGAAATCCCTCCGTAGGTGATAGCATGAAAAATCACGTTATTATATTTTATCCTTCACCTACCAGTCTTTCCAAACAGAGCGCATGCTATACGTTATCTATCACTTCCTGATTTCCTGTCTGAGAACTTCTATCTCTTCCTCTGTTATAGTTGTCATCTTTGAGCGTTTACATTCCGACAGCTTATCCAAATACTCCTGAGCCTTTTTGTAATTCCCGCGCTTTAGTGCAATTTGCGCGCCGTGGTAATATCCTTCTATGAAGTTATCATTTTCAGCGAGCAGTTCATCCGAGATTTTCTCGGCATCCTCATATCTGTTCAGTCTGTAGTAGCATATTGACAGATTGTCGAGTATATCTCTGTTGTCCTTGTCATAATCATACGCTTCCTCGCACATTTTAAGTGTTTCTTCAACAGGCGCATCGGACAGCAGTTTAAAATAACCTATCATACCATACAGATTACTTGTTCTGTATCCGCTCTCATATAAATCCATCGCTTCTTCCAATGCTTCCTTAATTCTGCCCTGACGGTAATAGACCATGCATCTCTGCTGCTTTGCAAGATTTTTTTTCTCCGGAGCAAGTCTTTTTACTCTGATAATAGGGTCAAGAATCTTTTCTGCTTCGTCCTCATGTCCGGTTCTCAGCAGTATGTATGCGTAGGAGGACTTCATTTTTACATTCATTCTGCCCGTGTCATACGCCTTTTTATACCATTCCCTTGATGCTTCCTCATCGCCTGCTGCATATGCCTGATTACCCTTTGTCACATAAAACGTCGGGATAAAATGGTATATTCCATAAATTGTAAGAGCAGCAATAAGTCCTAATCCGAGCCACAAATTAATTTTAAATGCGACAAAAACAATTATAACGCCGAGTACAATATATAGAAATGTCATAACAATCTCCTCCATTAAATCGGGAGGCATAAAAGCCTCCCGAAAATAAGTCCTAAAATTCTGCGGTTCCCACCGTTCTCGGGAACGGCAGCACATCGCGTATGTTGGACACGCCTGTGATATACATAACCGCTCTTTCAAAGCCCAGTCCGAAACCGGCGTGCTTATTTGTTCCGTATCTTCTCAGATCAAGATAGAAGCTATAGTCTTCCTCGCTAAGTCCGAGTTCCTGCATTCTTTCAACCAGAACATCGTAATTCTCTTCTCTCTGACTTCCACCAATGATTTCTCCAACTCCCGGAACAAGCAAATCCATTGCCGCGACAGTCTTTTTATCATCGTTAAGCTTCATATAGAAAGCTTTTATTTCCTTCGGATAGTCCGTCACAAACAGAGGACGTTTAAATACCTGTTCTGTAAGATATCTTTCATGCTCCGTCTGTAAATCAGCGCCCCATTTAACCGGATAGTCAAACTTAACCTTGCCAGCCTTTTCATCCTCTTCAAGAATCTTTATCGCTTCCGTATAAGTAACCTGAGCAAAATCACTGTTTACAACATGATTAAGTCTCTCAAGCAAGCCCTTATCAATAAACTGGTTAAAGAACTGCATTTCCTCAGGAGCATTCTCCAGGCAATAGTTTATTATATACTTAAGCATATCCTCGGCAAGCTCCATGTCGTCCTGTAAATCAGCAAATGCAATTTCAGGTTCAATCATCCAGAACTCCGCAGCATGACGCGTAGTATTTGAATTTTCAGCGCGGAATGTCGGTCCGAATGTATAGACGTTTCTGAAAGCCATACAATATGTTTCGACATTAAGCTGTCCGCTTACAGTAAGATTAGCCTGCTTACCGAAGAAATCCTTCGAGTAATCAACTTCACCGTCATCATTTTTAGGTACGTTATTTATATCCATGGTCGTAACCTGGAACATCTCACCCGCGCCCTCGCAGTCGCTCGCCGTAATAATCGGCGTATGCACGTATACAAACCCGCGCTCTTGGAAGAACTGATGTATTGCATACGCAATCATTGAACGCACACGGAATACGGCTGAAAATGTGTTTGTTCTCGGTCTTAAATGCGCTATGGTGCGCAGATATTCAAAACTGTGCCTTTTCTTTTGCAGAGGATAGTCAGGCGTTGATTCACCGTCTATATAGACATCATTCGCTTTTAATTCAAATGGCTGCTTTGCCTCGGGTGTAAGTACAAGTTCCCCTGTCGCAGTAATAGCCGCGCCTACATTAAGCTTTGCAAGCTCCTGGAAATTATTGAGTTTTTCATCTTCTATTACTATCTGAAGATTTTTAAAAAATGATCCGTCATTAATTTCAATAAATCCAAAGCTTTTGGAAATTCTTATGTTCCTTATCCATCCTGATATTGTTATCTCTTTACCGCCGTATTCGTTTTCATTGCGGTAAAGACTCTTTATGACTGTTTTCATTTTGTATAAACTATCCTTTCAATTACAATAATTTTATTCCTTTTTCATGGCATGTCTTTCGCATTTCATCCGGCCATATAGATGCCTGAACCTCGCCGATATGCGCCTTTCCTAACATATACATGCAAAGTCTTGACTGACCTATACCACCGCCTATTGTATACGGAAGCTCCTTATTTATAAGCTTTTTATGGAATTCAAGTTCAAGCCTGTCCTCACATCCGGCAGTTTTAATCTGTGAAACAAGGGAGTCCTCATCAACTCTTATGCCCATGCTTGAAAGCTCATAAGCCATATCAAGAAGCGGATAATAGACTATAATATCACCGTTCAGCTCCCAGTCATCATAGTCCGGCGCTCTGCCGTCGTGTCTTTGTCCTGATTTGAGTTCCTTGCCTATCTGCATAAGGAAAACGGCTTTCTTCTCACGAAGCAGCTTATTTTCTCTCTCCTTCGGCTCAAGGTCAGGATACATATCCTCAAGCTCCTGAGTTGTTATAAATGTAATCTCATCAGGGAAGTTGTTTTCTATGCAATCATATTTTTGGCAAACTCTGTTCTGCGTAGACTTCATAGCCGAATAGATGCGCTTAACAAAGCTTTTCAGTGTTTCAACCGTTCTTTCCTCTTTATTTATAACTGCTTCCCAGTCCCACTGGTCAACATACATAGAATGAAGGTTATCAACCTCTTCATCACGTCTGATTGCATTCATATCTGTATAAAGACCTTCACCAGGTTCAAATCCGTAACGACCCAGAGTCATTCTTTTCCACTTCGCAAGCGAGTGAACGATTTCAAGCGTTGCGCCTCCTATACACGGCGCGTCAAAAGCAACCGGTCTTTCTACACCGTTTAAGTTATCATTAAGACCCGATTCAGGACGCACAAACAGCGGAGCTGAAATTCTTTGCAGATTAAGCGCCGCGATTATTTCATGCTGGAATGTGTCCTTAATAAACTTAATCGCCCTTTCTGTTTCTCGTCCGTCAAGACTTGACTTGTAGTTTTCAGGAATTGTAAGTGACATTTTTCATTCTCCTTTTTTATCAATTATTTCGATGCTTTCCAGCGTCTGTCTGAAATTCTGACGTATAGCATCAAGGTATTCCCTGCGTAAGACTTCGCGTTCGGCAATCTCCTCTTCGGTCAGACCCTCACCTTTCGCCTTCTTTGCAAGTTCATTTATTCTATCTATTTTCTTTCGTTCCAAAAAATTACCTCCTCAAGAAAATATCACTATTTCTATTTTAACCCATTTATATAAAAATTTCAAGTAAAATATGCGGACAATCTGCAAATTTTATATAACAGTCATAGTATATATTACAAAACATTGAAAGGAGGAGCCTACAATGGGAGAATGCTGTGAGAGAAATAACAGTGCTAACACCGGCTGCAACTTTGATCTTGATATGGTCCTTTGGGTTCTTATCATCATCATTATCGTAACATGTATGTGCGGTAATAACTAATCATCTTACTTAAGGGCGGCGGAGTTTTCCCCGCCCTTTTTTAAATTTTCAGGCATAATTGCTAATATTTTCAATTTTATGGAAAAATTTTGAAAAAATATCTTGATTTAATTTACATTTTATGGTAATATATCATCGTACTGGAAATAAATGTATTTTTTACAGTCTTATTTTTGTTATAGTTACGATAGGAGGATTATATTTATGAAGAAGAAAATATCTGTTCTAATAGCAGATGACAACGAAAAGCTTACAACTGAATTGTCTGAGCATATCAAAGCTGAAAGCGATATGTCTCTCGCAGCTATGTCTTATGACGGTGAAGAGACGTACAAGCTTATACTGGAAACCAACCCGGATGTGGTTATACTTGATTTAGTAATGCCTAAGCTTGACGGTATCGGTGTTATAAAAAAATTACAGAATGTGCCGCTGCCGAAACGACCGAAAATAATTGTATATTCTATTTCCTCAAGCGCGATTGAGATGGCAGCCGCTGTTGGTCACGGCGTAAGCTATTGCCTTATGAAACCCCAGAGCAGCGAACGCATATGTGAGGTTATAAGAGACATTTCCGTTCAGCTTAAACCTGCCGCAATCACAATCGGCGAAAGAGTTATTTCTTCACCGACAGCAAAAGAGGAGGAAGCGGACCTTGAAACCGTTGTAACCGATTTTATTCATGAGCTGGGTGTACCCGCGCACATAAAAGGCTATCAGTATATCAGAAGCGCAATTATGATGGTAGTAGAGAACATGGACTTACTTAATTTTATCACAAAACAGCTTTATCCGGAAATCGCAAAGGCGTACAATACTACCGCCAGCCGTGTTGAAAGAGCGATAAGACATTCGATTGAGGTTGCATGGACACGCGGCAAGCCTGAAATCATGAATGAGATTTTCGGCTACACTATCCATACCGGCAAGGGCAAGCCGACAAATTCCGAGTTTATCGCAATGGTTGCTGACAGAATAAGACTCACATTAAAATAACTCCCTAACCAGTAAGAGACTGTATCTGATTCTGATACAGTCTCTTATGATTATATATATTTATTTTTCAACTTTAACAGGATTCGTATACGGTTTTTGCTGCCTGTTCCAGACATAAATTGTTACATCATCCTCTTCCATTCCGTCAGGAAGAACAAACTGAGTAGCCATATCTACTAACTCAGGCATAATCACTGCCTTTAACAATCCATTCTTCTTTATCGCCGCAAACAGAAGTACATCTTCATCTTTTATTGTTTCTACAAGATTTACTGCAATCTCTACCCTATTTCCGTTTCTGACTGCCTTTACCCAGGTTTCATCGTTTATATCTTGTATTGGCGTCGGAGTAATCGTCATGGGCGATGTTGGGGTCGGAGTCGGCTCTATTGTCGGCTCTATTGTCGGCGTTGAAGTCGGCATGACTGTCGGCGTTTGAGTTGGCATCAATGTCGGAGTGGGCATCAGGGTTGGTGTTGGCGTTGATGTGTTCATCGGGATTGGCGTATCCGTTGGTATTAATGTTGACTCCAGGGTTGGTGTTGGTGTTGGAGTCGGTATAGCCGTAGGCGTCAGCTCAGGTGTTGGTGTCGGTGTAGCCGTATGCGTCGGCTCAGGTGTTGGTGTCGGTGTAGCCGTAGGCGTCGGCTCAGGTGTTGGTGTTGGTGTCGGTTCAAGTACGACCACTTCACATTCCGCACTTACATTTCCATATGTGACAGTAATCGTTGCCTTACCTCCCGCATTAGCAGTCACCACTCCGTTATTCACAGATACGACACTTGTATTACTCGACTGCCACAGTTCTTCATCGGTTGTATTGGATGGTATAACCTCAGCTTTAAGAGTAACGCTGTCTCCTATATCAAGCGTGACTGACTCTTTTTCAAGGCTTACGCTTTCAGCGTGCAGTAAAAGTGCCTCGTAGGCATTCAGTCTCCCGCTCGTTTGTACCTTACCGTTAAGAGAGTCAAGAACGTCAACGCTGCTTTTGAGCTTATCTATAATTTCCACCGGCGTCATATCAGGATATTTCGCCTTCATAACAGCAACCGTGCTTGTTACCATAGGACATGCCATGGAAGTTCCGCTCAAGTACGATGATACACCGGAACCGTTTTTAACATATGTACTGATAATATTGGTTCCCGGCGCGGCAATATCAACACTTTTTTCTCCATAGTTGGAAAAATCCGACAAATCATCGTTTTCATCCGTAGACGCTACAGCAATAATATTATCGCAGTCATATGAAGCCGGATAAACCGGTTTCACTTCATTATCCGAAGCTTCATTACCTGCAGCAACCACAAAAACAGTATCAGAGCATGATTTAATCAGATTATATACTGTGTTGCTATTTCCATCGCCGCCAAGACTCATATTGACAATAGCAAAATCCATTGACTTGACATAATTCAAAGCCTTTATAACATAATCGCTTGATGACTTGTTATTATCTCCGAAAACCTTTAAAGGAGCAATTTTAGCATTCCGGCTAAGAGATGCAACCCCTCTTCCGTTATTAGTCACTGCGCTTATAATACCGGAAACGTGTGTTCCATGTCCATTCACATCGGTCGGGTCATTGTCATTATCATAAAAATCCCATCCGTTCACATCATCCACGTGGGTATTACCGTCGTCATCTTTATTGTTATTCGGAATTTCTCCGGAATTTGTCCATATATTATCCTTTAAATCATAATGGCTTATAAGCGTACCCGTATCAATAACCGCTACCGCAATTTCAGAACAGTCTATATTCATATCCCATGCATCCTGCGTATGTATCTTTTCCAGCCCGTATTGATCACTATAATATGGATCGTTTGGCACGGCAAAAGTCCTGTAAATATAATTAGGCTCGGCATATTTTATACCGGGCATATTATTAAGCTTATCAATGGTTTCAAGTACGTTCTCTTTTCCCGCTTCTTCAAGGGTAAGTTTTAATATCTGCTCCTCATATGATGCCGAATAAAGCGAAAATGAGCCGTTCCTGGGTACACCGAGATTTTCGATCTCTGATATTCCCAGACCCTCAAAAGGCGCATTTAAAGAAAATGTAGTTATCGTACCGTTTGTCGGCTTCATTACCACGATAAGAGATGAATCGTCAAACTCCCCGTCATATTCCGCATATGCGCATGTACCGATACCTAATATCATCAACAGCAAAAACAGCAATATACATTTCCTCATAAAATCACCTCTTTCGCCTAATGTTCATATACTTTTTATTATTTTACCATGCCAAAAAAATTTTTTCAATAGATTTGAGCAAAAAAGCTCCCTTTCAGGGAGCTTTTTTGCTGATTGTCCGTATCATGTGATACTACCGTTTTCTAAACTAAAGCATGAAGATTTTTAAGAGATAAATCCATTATAGGCGCGGAATGTGTCAGCGCTCCGCTTGAAATATAATCTACTCCTATATCAATAAGCTTTTCAATATTATCACGCGTAACGTTTCCGCTGCATTCCGTTTCCGCTCTGCCCTCTGCCATCTTTACGGCTTTCCTCATATCCTCAGCGCTCATATTGTCAAGCATAACTATATCAGCTCCGGCCTGAAGAGCCTCGCTAAGCATATCAAGATTTTCGACCTCTATCTCTATCTTTCTCACGAATGGAGCATACTCCTTAGCCATTTTTACAGCTTCTCTGACTCCGCCCGCGGCGCCTATATGGTTATCCTTTAAAAGGATACCGTCACTCAGGTTATATCTGTGATTACATCCTCCGCCAACCTTTACGGCATATTTTTCAAATACGCGCATATTAGGCGTGGTTTTTCTTGTATCCAAAAGCTTTGTTTTGCTGTTTTTTAACAGTTCCACAATAGAATGAGTATATGTTGCAATACCGCTCATACGCTGAAGATAATTAAGCGCTGTTCTTTCACCTGAAAGAAGAACGCGTATATCACCGCGCACAACGCCAAGCTTGTCACCGTTTTTCACAAAATCTCCGTCTTTAACATTCATCTCAAATTCTGTTTCCGCATCTAAAAGTTCAAACACGCGCTTGAAAACGTCAAGTCCGGCAATAACACCATCCTGTTTGCATATAAGCTCGACCTCGCCCTTTTTATATTCGCGCATTACAGAATTTGTCGTTATATCTTCGCTCGTGATATCCTCTCTCAGCGCGCTCATTATAAGTTCGTCCGCATTAAGCGCCATTGTTATACTATTCATTCCTTTTCCTCTCCTTTTCTATCGCGTCGAGAACATTGTTTCTGTATATCTCTTCATAATTTTCATATTGCTTCCCGTCCACATCGCCGGTTTCGCCAAATCCCGCCACACTGTAGTTCTCTTTAATCTGATTTGCAGCGCGCTTTGCAAAAACAAGGCTTTCAAGAAGTGAATTACTCGCGAGACGGTTTTTACCGTGCACACCATTGCACGCCGTTTCACCCACTGCATACAATCGTTCCATGGATGTTTTACTGTAGTTGTCCACGTCTATACCGCCCATGAAATAATGCTGAGACGGTACGACCGGAATGCATTCCTTGGTAACGTCATACCCTTCCTCCATGCAGTGATTATATATATTCGGGAAATGGCTTTTAATCTTCTCGGTCGGAATAGGCTTCATAGAAAGCCATACATACGGCTTTCTATCCTTTTCCATTTCTTTCAGAATTGCTGCTGTCACCACATCACGCGGCTCTAATTCGTCCACAAACCTACGCATGCGCGCGTTAAACAGGACGGCGCCCTCACCTCTGACAGACTCGGATATAAGAAACCTTCTGCCGCGCTTACGTGAATACAGCGTTGTCGGATGAATCTGGATATAATCTATATTTTTAAGCGTTATATCATGTTTTAGCGCTATGGCAATAGCGTCTCCGGTCAGATGGCGGTAATTAGTGGAATGTTGGTAAAGTCCGCCTATTCCGCCGGACGCAAACACCGTATAATCGGCATTTATTGCCTTATAGGCGCCATTTGCATCATGACCGATTATTCCGAAGCATTCATTATTTTTCTCTATAATATCAACCATCGTGAAATTCTCAATAATAGTTACATTATCAAGCTTCTTTACAGCTTCCATGAGACATGACGTGATTTCTCTGCCTGTGATGTCCTTATGGAACAGTATGCGCGGCGTTGAATGAGCGCCTTCTTTTGTGTAAACAAATTCTCCGTTTTTTCTTTCAAACCGCACTCCAACTGCAACAAGGTCATTTACCACATTCCTTGATGAACGTATCATTATATCTACTGATTTTTTATTGTTCTCATAATGTCCGGCGCGCATCGTATCCTCAAAATAGCTGTCATAATCGTCCTCGCTTTTCAATACGCATATTCCGCCCTGCGCAAGATAGGAGTCGCTTTTATCTGCTGCCGCTTTTGTGACTATTACGATTTTCTTATCACGCGGAAGATTCATTGCGCAGTACAGCCCGCTTACGCCGCAACCCACGATGACTATATCTGTTTTCATTCTTATCTCCTCAGTCACTTAGCTATTTCAAGCATTCTGTCAAGCGGCGCAAGAGCTTTTCTTCGCGTCTCCTCGCTGATATTTACCTCATTTTCGCCCGTTTCAAGCACATGAAGTACCTTCTCGATTGTATTAAGCTTCATATTCGGGCAAAAATGCTTTGATGTTGCAAAGTAGAACTTTTTACCCGGATTTTTCTTTTTCAGTTCACAGCTTACTCCGCTCTCCGTGCATATAATAAACTCTTCATTATCACTGTTTGTCGCATAGTCTATAATACCCGATGTGCTGCCTATGTAATCCGCCTCTTTTAAAACATCCGCTTTACATTCCGGATGAGCGAGAACAAGCGCATCAGGATATTTTTCTTTTATCTTTATGAGGTTATCCGCCGTCACCGACACATGTACATGACAAAATCCGTTATTTAAAATAACGTTCTTTTCCGGCGCCTGCTCCGAAACATATCTCCCAAGATTTTCATCAGGGATAAAGAATATATTTTTATTCGGTAGCGCCTTTACGATTTTCACCGCATTTGAAGATGTGACACAAACATCGCTGTGGCATTTAAGCTCAGCTGTTGAATTTATATAGCAGACCACTGCAAGTTCGTCATATTTTTCACGCATTTCCTCTATAACCTCTGTCTCAGCCATATGCGCCATCGGGCAGTCCGCTGACATATCCGGCATTAGCACAGTCTTATCAGGATTTAAAATTTTAGCGCTCTCTCCCATAAAAGATACTCCGCAAAACACGATTACCTCTGCATCGCTGTTTTTGGCGGTTTTAGCAAGAGCATATGAATCGCCCACATAATCGGCTATTTCCTGAACCTCGTCATTTGTGTAATAGTGCGCAAGAATAACGGCGTTCTTTTCTTTTTTGAGCCTTTCTATTTCTTTTGTGATATCATTCATATCCATTGTTCCCCTCTTGAAATTCTTTTCTTACAGTATATCATTTGTCATGCTGACTGTCAAGACAAGTAATTCTATAATACCGCTTTCCCGAGCAGGTTATTAAGCGTCCATAATCCCTTTTTATGATGCTCGAGACCACTGTCGGAATAGCAGTAATCTGTCAGAACGCTAAAGTCATAATCTCTGTCAAAAAGGTCTAATGCAACCTTCAGAACACACGCGCCTGTGTTATATCCTATAATGTCATAATGAGCATCTTTTTCGAGAACAGAATAGTCGTCCATTCCGTATCCTGCCTTTTCATACTTACGGTCATATTCAAATTCCAACGGCTTCGCGCCGTCCATAAGATTTGTCCAGTCCTGATACTTTACCCATGGACTCATTGGGCTGTTTATACACTGCGTCGCGACTATTTCATCGTATCCGCTGTTTTTTATAAAGTCAAGAATACGCTTATAATGCCCGTCCTTATCAGCAAATTCCGGCTGCACATCAACTGCAAGTAGTATTTTTTTCATCTTTAATACTCCTTTTCTTTTTCAGTTATCTTTCCCTATAACTGCGATAAAAATTTATTAAAACTTTCAAGATGCTTTTTTGCATCAATAAATACTTCCGCCGGAAAGTCCGGAGAGCCGGCGTTCAGGATAGATTCAAGAACGTTCTCCAGGTCAAATCCCTCAGGAGCATGTATATCTCTGACATATGGCAGCAGCGCATCCGCCTTATCGCTTCGCACAATAGGAACAAACGGTATATTCATTCTCGCTGACAGTACACATGAATGAAATCTCATGCCAAGAATCACACCGCAGCGTTTCATTTCAGAAAGCATACCGCTGACTGTTTCATATTTTATAATTTCAATCATATTCTGTCTTTGGGACAATCTGTATATCTCTTCAGCGGCAGAAACATCATTCTCTTTCCCTGTGTCAAAGCAAAGAAGTAATACTCCGTTTCCTGTTTTCTCTATATATCTGTCCGCTACCCTCGCAAGATGTCCATAATCAGCGCCGCGCATAACGCTTATTCCCAAAAGTTTCTCACACGGAACATCCGGTATCATTTTATCGGGCAAAGAAAAGACTATATCAGGATATTGTTCACATTTTACAGACGGTATATTCTTTTTTATATAATCAAAAGAAACACTGTCTCGTACGGTTATAAAATCATATTGTCTGAGGTTCGCGCGTATGGTTTTCTCCGCCGCTGAGTTTATAAATCCGCTTATGTTGCAACCCAGCGCCGCTCTCGTTTTCGCATAACGTCTTTCGCGCGCCATGTCACGCATACGATACAGTATTCCGAGATTGTTGTATATTTTAAATCCCGAGCCGGTAATCTTCAGATAGCAGTCAAAACCGCTTTTAGCGTTTGTTTTATAAGCGTTTTCAATATTCGGCATATTTCCGCCGATATAAATTTCGTGTTCGCTAAGCCTTTCAGCGGCAAGAAAGAGCATTAAATCATCGCCCAAATTATGATCTGAATATCCGTCAAGAAATATTTTCATCTATTCCACCTCCCGCTGTACTTTTCGGCAAGCAAAAGCTTCATTGTCCCGGGAGCAATATATAAAGCGGTAAGAAACAGCCTGTGTTTTGTTTTACAATTTCTTCTGAACGCCGTTTTTATATAACCCCTGAGTTCCTCCCCGCAAAGTATTCTGAGCGCGTCCTCTCTATGGCTTTTTGCGCATAGTCCTGCATTGTACGTGATTATCATAGCGGCTGTGTATTCTGCCGCGCTCTTCATATTTTCATCCGCTTCAGAAATATATGTTCTGAACAATTCACACAAAGATTCCAGCCGTCTTTTAGCATGAGAGTGAAGATGACTCGTCTCATTCTGATAATAATTGTAATACGGTTCAGGGATAAAACTTATTTTATTAAGATGGGCTATCATTTCCAGATTGAACATTAAATCCTCCGAGAAAAATCTCTTTGTATCTCGAAATCTTACCCCTGAATTCATGAGAAACTCCCTGTTTATGAGCTTATTGCAGACCTCATAGCTATGGTGACAGGGTGTAAAATATTTATCCGTGTAATATCCCTTATCCTCCACGATTATTGTTTCATCTCTGCTTTTAATCTGTATACTTTTCTCTCCGTCCGGATATATGTCCGTTATATTGCACTGCACAATATCCGCGCTGTCCATTTCTGCTCTTTCATACATAACGCGGAGCATTTCTCTGTCTATAGTATCGTCAGAATCAACAAATGCGATATATTTTCCGTTAGCTATTTCAATGCCAACGTTCCGCGCATAGCCCTGACCTGCGTTATCCTGTGAAATAACCGTTATTCTCTCGTCATCTATGGCATTTATAACTGACAGTGTGTTATCATCGCTTCCGTCATTTACAACAATGATTTCAATATCTTCAAGCGTCTGGTTACAGACGCTTTCTATACATCTTCTTATCGTATCCTCTCTGTTAAATACAGGGATTATAACACTTACTGCCTTTTCCATAATAATCTCCATAGCTTTTTATTTGTAAATTATAATATCACAAAGAACATTTTTTGTAAATACTTATAATTGACTATAGCGTCAAAGCGTGGTATACTATTATTGGAGTATTTTGTAAAGGAGTGCAGATGAATGAACCCAAAGCTTAGCATAATTGTACCTGTATATAATGTCTGCGCTTTTTTGGAAAAATGCATCAAGAGTATTCTTGCCCAGACTTTTAAGGACTTTGAGCTTATACTGGTAGACGACGGTTCAACTGACGGCAGCGGAGAAATATGCGATAAGTTTGCAGATATTGACAACAGAATTAAGGTTATACACAAGCAAAACGGCGGTGTTGTGAGCGCCAGAAAAGCCGGTCTTAGGCAAGCAAGCGGTAAATACGCAGGATACGTGGACGGTGATGACTGGATTGACCATGATATGTACGAGAAAATGACGTACTACATGGATAAATTCAACTGCGACCTCGTTATGTGTGACGTGGCACACGAGAGTAAATCCCTCCCTCTTTCCTCCGGCTCAACTTGCGTAGATATTGACGCGGGATATTATGATTATGAAAATCTCAAAGAAAAAATCCTGCCAAAAATGCTTTATGCCGGCGATTTCTATACGTTTGGAATTTATCCTGTAATATGGAACAAGCTTTATAAACGCGAGAAGCTTATAGAACACCAGATGGAAATTGATGAAAATATCAAAACCGGCGAAGATGCGGCATGTGTATATCCGTACTTATTGAGCTGTGAAAGCTTGTATTTCATAAAGGACTTATCATTATACCATTACAGACAATCCCAGAATCAGATGACAGCGGCTTATGATGATATGTACTTTGAGCGTTTCAAATCGCTTTATAGCTTTTTCTCTGGTTCCAAAATGGCATCATCACCGTATTCTGATCAGCTGTATTACTATTATGCCTATCTGATAAAAACAACGATAAGCAATGAGCTGAAAAAGGAAAATACCATTCCGTTTTCTAAGAAACTCAGGAATATAAAGGAAATATGCGAGTTCACGAACCGGGAAGCGTTTCTTGCCAAGGTCGATATTTCCGCGCTGCACCATAAGCTTTATTTCGCCTTGCTGAAGCTTAACAAGCCGCTTCTGCTTGTTGCCGGAATATCTATAACGCGATTTATTCAAAGAATTCTAAAATAGTAAGCGTGTGCGAATGCACACGCTTATTATTTTAATCTACATTCACAAGCAATTCTCTTTTAAAAATTCTTCTATTTCTACTGCGGCGTTTTCCTCATCCGCGCCTTCAACCTTTACATTAACAGTCTGTCCGCATTTTATGCCAAGTCCCATAACAGAGAAAATTCTTTTTGCATCGCCCTTTTTTCCGTCCTTTTCAAGAGTTATCGATGATTTGTATTTTTCCGCTTCGCTGACAAGAATACCGGCAGGTCTTGCGTGTACTCCATCAGGGTCGGTTATTGTATAGTTAAATTCTTTCATGTTCCCATCTCCCTATCTGTATTTCATCTCAAACTGCAAAATAATCAATCTGATATAAATTTATTTTAACCATATATATGCTATTTTTACTCTTGTAAACACAGGACAAATATGGTATACTTATACTATGTAAGGAGTGAATGTTTATGATTACTATAATAGCAAAATTCAGCGTATATTCCGATAAAATTGAGGAATTCAAAAAATGCGCTATAAATGTCACGCGCGAAACACGCAAGGAAAAAGGAAATCTTGCCTATAAGATTTATCAGGACAGGCATGACCCTTCAAAATTCACATTTATTGAGGAATGGCTTAACGATACTGCTATTGAGCAGCATAACAATGCCAAGCATTTTATAAAGTTTATTGAGGATATCAAGCCGCTTACAGAAGGTGAAGTTAATATTGAGCAGCTTTCCAACATCCCCTCGGTTTTCTGCTAAACATTATTGCACCCATACGTTTTAAAGGAGAGGATACATTTGCAGAAAGCTTTGGAGTATTACAAACTGCTTGTTGACGGGAACTTTCAGGAGAGTCTGGAAAACGCGGCAAGGCTGCAGGAATACATAAAGAAATATACAGCGCGTTACCACGGATATTATGTTCATACACTCTATATTCCTAAGATGTTTACCGAGGAAATGTTAACGTATTTTAATGAAATAGCCTCTGTGGTATACGGTATATTGGAAAAGGTTATACATGAATATCAGACAAACGCAGAATACCGCGCGTTATTCGGCTTTGATAAAAGGCTCGAAAATCTTATTCTGCGCCCTAATCATTATGAATGCGCCCTGCCGATTGCAAGGGTTGATATATTCTTTAACGAGGATGATTTTTCGTTTAAGTTCTGTGAGTTCAACACGGACGGTTCAAGCGCAATGAATGAGGACAAGGAGCTTAATGAGGCTATTAAGCTGACAAGCACCTATAAAAAATTTACAGAAAAGTATAACGTGCGCACATTTGAGCTTTTTAATTCATGGGTTAAAACCTTTGCGGATATTTATAAGACCTATGACAGAGCGGTAGAGAATCCGTACATAGTTATCACCGACTTTTTCAATGGAGATATAAGCCGTGAATTCACCGCTTTTAAAAAGGCGTTTGAGAATAACGGTTTTGAATGCGAGATTTGCGAGATAACCGATTTAAAATACGACGGTTCAAGCTTAATTTCACCGCTCGGAAGAAAGGTTGACGCGGTATACCGCCGCGCGGTTACCTGCGATATAATGAGAAATTATAATAAGGTTCTGCCGTTTATCCAAGCTGTGGAAAATAATGATGTATGTCTTATAGGTGATTTTAAAACTCAGGTGGTTCATAATAAGGTTGTTTTCAAGGTTCTCCATGATGAAATGACTTTCGCTTTTCTTACCGATAAGGAAGCAGAATTTGTTAAGGAGCATATCCCCTACACCGCGCATCTGACGGCTGAGGAAATAGAAAAGCATGATGTGCTTAACACAAAGAATAAGTGGGTTATAAAGCCTGAGGATTCATACGCGTCAAAAGGAGTTTATGCCGGAGTTGAGGGTATGACCGACGAGGAATGGAAAGAAAAGGTTATGGAGAATACAGATAACCATTACCTGCTTCAGGAATACTGTGAGCCTTATGCAACATTGAATATTGATATAACACATGATAAAAACGCTGAATACAAGAAGTATAGTAATATCACGGGCATGTACCTCTATGGCGGCAAGCTTGCGGGACTGTATTCGCGTATCGCGAAAAACAGCATTATTTCAACCCAGTACAGCGAAATGTCACTGCCGACGATTATCGTAAGTGAAAAATAGCATATTTATTAATCAACTATACAAAAATGAGGACTTTTGCAAACTGCAATCGTCCTCATTTTGCTTCTTTGGAATCTATTATTTGTTCAGAAATATTTCTGAAGCGGGCATTTTTTAGTGTGCTCCCGTATGTAGCTCATACTACATGATATATCAAAACATACCGCCGAGACCGAAGCTTATAGACAGCGCGTCATTCACGCTGACCATAAGCCCGTCGTCTATGCGTCCTATTCTTTCCCGCAATCTTCGTTTATCTATAGTCCTGATTTGTTCAAGTAATATCACCGAATCCTTGTTAAGCCCGTATTCCTTAGCCATAAGCTCTATATGCGTCGGCATTTTCGCCTTGTTGATACGGCTCGTTATTGCCGCCGCAATGACCGTGGGACTGTATTTATTACCTATGTCGTTCTGGATAATAAGCACGGGGCGTATACCGCCCTGCTCACTCCCGACAACCGGACTTAAATCGGCGTAATAAATATCTCCTCTTTTCACAATCACATTTATTCACACTCCGTCAGTTTTTCCTCACATAGCGAAAGACTCTCGTTATCCGCTTCTAAACACATCTCGGCTATCTCAAGATTTATATCCGCCATTTCCTTATAACCGTTTTCGAGCATTTTTATAAGCTCTTTCTTATCGGTATTTTTGATTTGTGACAAAGCAACCAGGCCCCCTTCACCTTTTCCAAATGCGCTTTATAAGGTTTTACATCAGGTAGTTTAAAACCTTCACCGCCTCACCGTGTTTCGTATAAATCCTCGGAATACGCTTGCCTATGACGCACGCCACCTCATAATTGATAGTGTCAAGCCACGCTGCAAGGTCATCAATTGTGACTCCCTCGCGTCCGAAAATGATTACCTCGTCACCTCTATCAATAGTATAGACATTTGTAACATCAATCATACATTGGTCCATACAAATTCTTCCGATAATAGGAACTTTTTCTCCGTTTACAATCATTTTCCCCTCGCGGGCAAGCTTTCTTAAATATCCGTCGGCATAACCGATAGGAACGGTAGCAATCTTTGTTCTTTTGTCGGTTATGTACTCTCTGCCATAGCTTACACCTCTATCCTTCGGAACCTCTTTAACATGGGTTACGGTTGATTTCAGCGTCATGGCAGGAATAAGATTAAGTCTTGATTTATCCACCTCATCCGAAGGATACATTCCGTAAAGTATCACTCCCGGACGCACCATATCAAGATGCATTTCCGGATACATCATTATTCCGGCGCTGTTGCAGATATGCCTAATCGGGATATCTAACCCCCTATCCTTCAGGGCATTACACACCTCAATGAACCTCTTATACTGCATAAGTGTATATGTCTTATCTGTTTCATCAGACGCGGCAAAGTGTGAGAAAATACCCTCTATCTCTATATATGGAAGCTTTGAAATCTTTATAATTTCCTCAACTATTTCCTCGTTATTATCGCCTGCTAAAAATCCGATACGGCTCATACCTGTATCTATTTTAATATGAATTTTTGTAACCTTTTCTTTTCTTTCAGCCTCGTATGAAAGTGTTTTTGCAAATTCGTAGCTGAAAACACTTGGCGTTATATCAAAATTTATCAAATCCTCTACAGTTTCCTCTCCGCTTGCGCCGAGTATCAGTATAGGAACTGTCACTCCGCGGCTTCTTAGCTGCTTACCCTCCTGCAGCACTGCCACCGCCAGACGGTCAGCGCCATTTTCAAGAAGCGTTCTGGTAACTTCAAGAAAACCATGCCCATACGCGTCAGCCTTTACGACTGCCATTATTTGGGCATTTGGATTTGTTATTTTCCTTATTTCTTTTATATTATGGGCTATGGCATCAAGATCAACCTCCGCCCATGTTCGCTTATCCATTTTTGATTCTCCTTAATTATAGCACAATTATTTTTGCTTTTCTACCTGTAATATTTGCCGCAGAGCATCGGGAATGTTCTCCATAACTTTAGACGCTGTCACAGATTCCATACCGTATTTCGCAGCCGCGATATCGCCCGCCACGCCGTGAATATATACTGCCATAGCCGCGGCTTTTGTCTCGTTTATACCTCTCGACACCATGGACGCGGTTATTCCTGCAAGCACGTCGCCGCTGCCTCCTGTGGCAAGACCCGGGTTGCCTGTAATATTAATATATTGTTCTCCATCCTGACCTGTGACTATTGTATGATGTCCTTTAAGTATAAGGGTTACCCCATATTCCTCGGCAAACTCCTTTGATACCATAAGCCTGTTTTCTTCTATATAGTCCATTGAAAGCCCTGTAAGCCGTGACATTTCAGCCGTGTGCGGCGTGAATATAACAGGACAGGTGCAATCGCTTAAAATGCCAATATTTTTTGCAACAGCGTTTATTCCGTCTGCATCAACTATAACAGGTACTCTTGACGCATTCAGAACATTTTTTATTATCTTCAACGCATCAGAGCTTTGTCCGAGTCCCGGACCTATAAGCACCGCGTCAACTTTATCTGTTCTTTTTAAAATTGTCTCAGACGCATCGGAAGAGATATGTCCATATATATCATCAACAGGCAGAGTCATTACTTCTGTGGTCTTTGCCTCCATAGCGCCGTTCAATGAAGACGGAATAGCAAGAGTTACAAGACCGCTCCCCGATATAACCGCTGACTGCGATGAAAGATATGCCGCCCCTGTCATACCCACAGAGCCGGCTATAACAAGCGCCTTACCGTAATCACCCTTGTGTGAGTTATTCATGCGGCGCGGGAAATTGTCGCGTATAAATTTACCGTCTGTCACGTTTATATCTATCCCTTGTCCCTCAATTATATAATCCGGTATTGATATATCCGCAACCACTACATTGCCTACATAGTCCGCCGCCGGAAACATAAGCATCCCGACTTTATAAGCGGCAAAGGTTACGGTTTTATCCGCTTTCACACATATTCCGCATATTTCACCGCTGTCCGAATTTATTCCGCTCGGTACATCTACCGACATGGTATAGCCTGAATTTTCGTTTATTTCCTGTATGACGTCATAGCTTATGCCGTCTATTGTGCCGTGAATGCCGGTTCCGTATATAGCGTCAATTACTATATCATTTGAACGAATGATATATCCGATATTTTCAGTATCAGAAATAACATCCGTATTCACATTCATTCGCTTGATAATATCAAAGTTTATCTTTGCATCGCCCTTAAATTCGTTTCCGCACACAAGATAAACCGATACCTCCGCGCCAATGTTACTGAGATGACGCGCTATTGCGAACCCGTCTCCTCCGTTATTACCCTTGCCGCAGAAAACCGCTATACGCTTTTCCTTTAATTCTTTAAAGTCATTTTTTAATTCATTCACGCACGCTATAGCCGCGTTTTCCATAAGCACTATACTCGGTATACCGCCCTTTTCACTCGCCGCTCTGTCCACTTCGCGCATTTGAGACGCAAAACACGCTTTCATCACGAAACCGCCTTTCCTACGTAAAATTTATAGGTCTCCCTCTACAAATATGTTTCTCGGATTATACCTTCTTGCTGAACTTATCATTTTATGGGTCGGTTGAAACAGTACTCTGACAGTGGTATTCTCCTCGGGGAAATCCGCGTAGTAGACATTACCCATAGACGCATCCCCGACAAGGTTATATACCTTGCCCGGCGTTACATTCTTATAATCGTGATTATGCTCATTATCCGTTATACTCGCGCATATTGTCACTTCCTTGAAATCGAAGCTGACTATATGCTTCCTTCCTTTTTTTGACATAATCTTGTCAATGTCCATTTCACTGTTGGTTAAAATATATTCATATTCAACGTTCTGCATGCTTATTATCAGATACATGCCATACCATAGAAGAGCAATCAGAACAAGACCTATACTGAACGTAAACGAACCGTACGGTGTTCCCGACAAATACAGCGCAAATCCATAGATAACCGCGAGAAGCGCAAGTGAAACAGCTATCCCACCCGCAACTACAAGAGCAACGAGTGCTTTCTGTGCACCTGTTTTCTTTCTTTTAATAATATATTCTAAGTAAATATCTTCCATCATGGCTATTTTACCTCCATTAACTTTAGTTTCTCATATAAGCTTTTTAGCGCCCGTCCTCTGTGGCTGACGCTGTTCTTCTCTTCATCACTGCTTTCGGCAAAGGTCTTCCCGAGTTCATCCGAGTAGAATACAGGGTCATATCCAAATCCGTTTTCACCTTTTGGCTCATGGGTTATACTGCCTTTTACCTCACCGAACGCGGTAATCTCTCTGCCGTTCGGAAATATGAACGCAACAGATGTTACAAATTTCGCGTTTCTGTTTTCCGCGCCGTCCAATTCAGAAAGCAGTTTATTTATCTTGTCACTGTCAGTTGCATTATCTCCGGCATATCTTGCGCTTCTTACGCCGGGAGCGCCGCCGAGAGCTTCAACGCATATTCCCGAGTCATCAGCTAATATAGGGTAATCACACAGCATCGCGACAGCTCTTGCCTTTATAAGCGCGTTCTTCTCAAATGTATCGCCCGTTTCCTCCGCGTCAACATCTATGCCTATTTCCTGCTGTGATACTATTTCAATGTCAAGCGGCGAAAGAATTTCATGCATTTCCCTTATTTTCCCTTTATTCTTTGTTGCTGCTATTACTTTCACTTAAATCTCCATAGCCTTTCTGCCCACAAGTTACAATTAAAATTCTAACGCACTTACCGTGGGCGGATAAGGCGTTATTTGTGTTTATAATTTCATTTATATAGAATATTGTACTACATATAGGATATTTTTTCAAGTATTAAAATTACGCACAAAAAAAGACCGGAAATGATTATATCAAAATCCGGTCTTCCTGTATTAAAAGGCGTCATATTTATGGCTTTCTTCCACCGTTTCATCCTGTGTGGAATCAGCACTCTTTATTGGCTGTCCCAGACTGTTATATGTATTTGTTCTGCTTGTGCCAAGGAATGCACATGTTAAGGGTTGTCAAGAGAACCGTCCCCTTGACACCCGTCCCCTTGTCTCATGTAGGTTCTAGAACCAAATCACTATAGAGATCGTGAGAAAATCTTTTCATGTAAGTTTGGTCAAGATTTAAATTAAATTTTAGTGATTGTTCTTTATGATTACTAAATATTGTACCAGTAATATTTATTCTTCCAAATTTATTTATCGAAAATGTGACATTTGACCCTAGCGATAAGTCTTTAATACATACAGTTCCTTTTAAATTATTATTCATTTCATATAAACTAGTAGCAAATGAGCATAGTTCATGCCAATCAACAATAAATAAGCTCTTTCCGCTATAATCATAAGAAAAAACATCTACTTCAAATTCAGTATTAAATCTATTTCCATTATCGATATCATCAGAATAAATTTTAATATTCCGTATTATAAAATTATCTCTAACATCATCATTATAATTAAGTTTGTATTCCTTTCTCACCTTTATATATCCTCATTTCTTTTTTAATTCCAATATTTAAAATGATATATCGTATTTGAAACCGTAGGACAAGGGGACGTAGGACAAGGGGACGGTTCTAGGACAAGGGGACGGTTCTATCGTCTTATTTGATTTTCTCTACAATCCCTTTACTAATTCCGGTCAATCGACTAATTTGTCTTATCGAAAGCCCTTCT
>JAFLUB010000043.1 GCA_022509025.1 Oscillospiraceae bacterium
AATTGTGATATACTTACATCTATAGGTTGAATGCTCTAAATGTTTTATTTCATTTTTCATGTTAAAAACCTCCTGATATTTTTTGTAATGCGATTGCCAAATCTCATTTCTATTATATCAGGAGGTTTTCTTATACTAAAGTATTTTATCTACCACCAGTAAAACTGGTGGTTTAATTTACGCCTATTCGGCACCAAGGAAAGAGGAAAGTTGAAATTTTCAACTTTCCTCTTTTAGTCTGTAAAGTAAATCATATCCGTTTTCGTCTGTAAACTCATAGTTTTCATCAAGAAGATTAAGGAACTGGCTGCTTTTTATAATATCAATATTATGCACAATAACCCATTTTGGCGGTGAGTCAATCATCATCTGATTAATCTGTCTGCCGAATTCCGGATAATGCATAGCCCATTCCTCCTGTAGAGTAAACAGCTTAAAACACGGCATAATATCAGCATAAAGAAACCATGCCGAAGAAACATTATAGCCGAAAACACTGTCTTTTTCGCTGTCGGGGATAAGAGCCGAAAGCTTTTTAGCGCTATAATATGTATCGGAATAAGAATTCCGTGAGGTTGACGGATTATTCTGTTCATATATCTTACCATAGTAGTGGCTTACGTTATAGGGAAGAGTTTCAAAATATCCGCCAAGAGGCAGAGCCATCGCTATGCATAAGAGGAGCGATAAAACATTTACCCTGTTCCCGGCGATAAAGAAAAATGCGGAAGCATACAGAGTAATAAGCGGTATAAGCGTTGTGTAATAATGAGTGTAGCCGAAGCCCATCATTACAGGTATGAGCGCGAACACTGAAATTGCTGTAATAAGCGACGCGACTTTTGCGCCAAGTCTCTTGGCGAATATGAGAGAAACGACAATCAGTGCCATAGCCGGCATAGTCCATTTAATGATTCCGCTAAGAGTAGACGATGCCTTTATCGATGCTCCCTCGGACGCGTAAAGAAGATTGAAAGTAAATGTCGCAAATATCATATCCGAAAATGTGCCTTTTATAATAAAGAACAGGCAAACAGGAACAAATACCACAACCATTCCCGCGATAAAATATAATATATTTTTACCCGCTTCCTGTACTCTTTCGCTCACAAAGTCAGTCACTATTGATATAAGCACGATACCGCCTATCATGATACCGTTATTTATGCGTATAAATGCGCATATGGCAAAACATATTCCGTATATAAACATATATTTCGGATTATGCGCCTTATCCGGCGTTTTTGTATAAAATTTAACGGATAGAAAAATAGATATCAGACAAAAGAGCATGCAGTATTCCTCGCTCATATTACCGTCGCTTATCGTAGACGCAAACGCGAGGATTGAAATGAGAACACATATAATGGCGCGTGCCGTCTTTGTGAATATTCTTGCGGTTTTGTACATAAATATAGCCGAGAGGGAGAGTACTATGCACTGGATTATAAATATTCCCGTTTTACTTCCGGTCAGAGAATAGCCCAACGCATTCAGATAGAACAGCAACGGACCTTTGTGATCGAAATAGTCAGTGTATACATTTTTGCCCATATGTATGGCTTTTCCTATGAATATAAAAATACTTGAGTCGCCTTCGATATACCAGTTATAAAGAGGGCTGGTAGATGCGGACAGCAGAAGAAGGAAAGCCACGCAAAATGCTGACAGAGAAAGATATATTATAATACGTCTGATTACATAGTTACGGTAATCGGGATCAAGAAAACGCGTGAAGTCGGGTTTTTTGAAAAATTTCTTTTTTCCGCCCTTTATGAATTCCTCAATTTTTTCCATACTTACCTGATAGGATATAGGTTTTTTGTTCATAATGCATTGTTCCTCCTATTTATTGTCTTTATTTTAATATATCTGTATTTTATTGTCAAGATTTCTGTAAAGTAAACAGGGGATTATGAATTTAATGTAAACTTTATCGCTGTTTATTGACTTTAAAATTCTACGGTGATAAAATAACTATGTATGCATTTTGTAATGAAAATAATATGATTAAATATATATTCAGATGGGAGGCTGTGTTATGGATAACTTAACTTCTATAGAAGATGAAGTTGATATGGAACCGGACATTGAAATGACGCCCGGAGACAGCTATAAAGAACTTGAAGAAAATGAAGATTACAGTATAATTGATGATAATTCTGATGCTGAGGTTGACGGATTTGACGAAACAGGGCTGGAAGATGATAACCGTAGCCGTAAAAAAAGTCTTAAATCTAAATTAAAGCCGATTTTCAAGCATTGCGGGTATGACAGAAAAGAAAAAAAGTTCTGTTTTGGTAAATTCCGTATAAGCCGCAAGCTTGTAATAATACTGCTTATAATATTACTGATTATATGTCTGTTTGCCATGTGCAGCATAAGCGCAAAGAAGAAAATGCAAAGCGCCATGGCGCCTCAGGATGTTACGGTAGAAAGACGCACTGTCACGAAACGTGTGACGGGAAGCTCAGTAATTGAGCCTAAGGATTCATATTCTATTATGTCAATCACAACCGGTGAAATTATTTCCGATTACATAAACGAGGGTGATACTGTAAATAAGGGGGATAAGCTTTATCAGTTTGATCCGGAGACCCCTCAGAACAGCGTTGATACAGCCCAGAATGCTGTAAAAAAAGCGGAGCAGAATTACTCGGACGCTGTAAAGGCAAAGTCGCAGACCTCTAAAACCAATAATAAAAGTCTTCAAAGCGCTCAGATAGCTGTTGACAAAGCGCGGCAAAGCTATAATGACGCGCTTGAAACACTTAATGATTTATCCGTTAAATCAGATATAAGCGGAATTGTCGGCGAGATTTTTGTACAGAGCGGAGATAATATCATGGCAGGAGGAAGCATAGCCACTGTATATAACGACCGATATATGAAAATTCAGCTTCCGTTTAATGAAAACGACGCGCAGAATATTTCAGTAGGCGACAGCGCGACGCTCACAATAGCCGGTACGGGAAACGAGATATGGGGAGGTGTCTCAAGTATTTCTTCTTCATCGGTTGCAACATCAGATCACAACATGGTAAGATATGTCACGATTGAAGCGGAAAACCCGGGCGCTCTGACTTCTTCCGACAGAGCAACAGCGATGATAAACGGTGTCGCGTGTAACGATGCAGGACAGTTTGAATATATACATGAATATACAATAAGCGCTGATGCATCAGGCAAAATTGCACAGCTTAATATTGAAAAGAATGATTATATATACAGCGGACAATCAATCGCAACGCTTGACTCAAATACGGCTCAGTCCGCTGCTAACACAGCGCGGCTGACACTGAATGATGCAATGCTTACTCTTGAAAGAACAGTGATATCGAGTGATGAATATTCACAGGATTCCGCAATAAAAACTGCGCGTCTTGCTCTTGACGATGCGCGTCTCGCGCTTGAAAAAGCGCAGAAGGGTCTTAATGATTATACTATAACCGCGCCGATATCGGGTACTGTTGTAACAAAAAACAGCAAGGCGGGCGATAAAGTTGACTCTTCCAATGCGACGACCCCTATGTGTATTATTTATGATATGTCAAGCGTCCAGTTTGACCTGGATGTAGACGAGGCTGACATAGCCGGAGTAAAGGTCGGTCAGAATGTTGTGGTGACGGCGGACGCGGTTTCAGGCGTAGAGTTTAAGGGCGTTGTTGAAAAAGTAAGCGTTAACGGTGTGGCTTCGAACGGTGTTACGAATTATCCGGTAACTATTGCCATATATGATTACGGCGCGCTGCTGCCGGGAATGAATGTAGACGCGGAAATTGAGGTTGAGAAAGCTGAGAATGTTCTCGCGGTGCCGGTAAGCTCGCTTAACCGCGGCAATACAGTCTATGTAAAGGGTGACAAAGACAGTAATGACGATAACGCGCCTGAGGGTTATAAGACTGTAACGGTAGAGACAGGACTCAGTGATGAAAATTATATAGAAATCAAGTCCGGACTCAGCGAAGGCACGCTTGTGCGCGGGCAGGAGCTTGATACATCAAGTGATTTTGAAAAAATGATGAATGAGCGTATGAGTGAATCGCGTCAGCATATGCAGAACGGCGGCCCATCAGGCGGCGCGCCGGGCGGCGAGAGATGACGGAGGTGAGATAAATGCCTCCATTGGTAGAATTAGAGGATATTTATAAGATATACTATATGGGCGACAATGAAGTACATGCGCTTGACGGTATATCGTTAAAAATTGAAAAAGGCGAATTTGTTGCGCTTATCGGAAAGAGCGGCAGCGGAAAATCAACGTGCATGAACATAATGGGCTGTCTTGATGTCGCAACAAAGGGCACATATCGTTTGAACGGAAAAGACATAAGCAATTATACTGATGATGAACTTGCAGAGGTTCGGAATAAAATGCTTGGCTTTATTTTCCAGCAGTACAATCTGCTGCCGAAGCTTACGCTTCTTGAAAATGTTGCTCTGCCGCTTCTTTATGCGGGTATGAGCGACAGTGAGCAAAAAGAGAGGGCGCTTAACGCTCTTGAAAGGGTAGAACTCAGGGATAAGGCAAAAAACTTTCCGTCTCAATTATCAGGAGGTCAGCAGCAGAGAGTGTCCATTGCGCGCGCGCTGGCAGGAAATCCGTCCGTAATACTTGCCGATGAGCCAACCGGCGCGCTGGATTCAAAAACCGGCAGAGACGTTATGATGTTTTTGAAAAAACTACATGAGGAAGGCAACACTATTGTGCTTATCACTCACGATAATTCCATTGCGGCTCAGGCGGAGAGGGTTGTACGCATAACTGATGGAAAAATCGTTTATGACGGACCTGCTGAAGGTGATGAAATGGTTTCAAAACAGGATAAGGCAGGTGGCGTTTGATGGGCTTTACAAAATGCTTTAAAATGGCTGTCGCCACAATCTGGGCAAGCAAGGTGCGTTCGCTCCTTACTATGCTGGGTATTATTATTGGAATTTCAGCTGTTATTATTCTTGTTAGTCTGATGGGCGGACTTACACAGCAGATTACAGATATGTTTAACGACCTTGGAACGAATATGATTCAGGTCGCAATTAATGACAGGTCTTTGACAAAAAGAGTAGAGCCGGACGCGATGTATCAGCTTGTCAGTGAAAACCCTGATTTGCTTTTGGATGTTTCACCGTCAATAAACGTAATGGGTACAATAAAGAGTGGAACGGAAAGTAAAAGCGGCACTGCAACCGGAGTGAGCGAGGGATATGCTATGATGCGTAATCTCACCGTCCAGGAAGGAAGATTTATACAGTACTCGGATATTGTGAGCAAAAGTAATATATGCGTAATCGGTACTTATCAGGAACAGAATTTCTTTGGAAAGGGCGAGGCTGTCGGGCAGAAACTGAAAATAAACGGAACTCCGTTTATTGTAGTAGGCGTTCTTGAAGAAAAAGAGGATTCTGCTGTCGGCAGCGGTGATGATATTATATACATTCCGTATACATCCGCAATGAGACTTAACGGGAGTAATATAGTAAATTCGTATACCCTGACAGCCGCGAATGAGGAGCGTGTAGATGAGGCAACGGCTATTATAAAACAGCTTCTTGGCAGAAAAATCGGTGACGATGATTACTACACCGTTATAAGCATGAAGGAATTGATTGAACAGATGTCCGTAATAATGGGCTCAATGGAAACCGTGCTTGTGTGCATAGCAGGTATATCCCTGCTTGTCGGCGGTATAGGAATTATGAATATAATGCTTGTATCAGTAACGGAGCGCACACGTGAAATCGGTATCAGAAAGTCTCTTGGTGCAAAGCAGAAGAATATAATGATGCAGTTTGTCATAGAAGCGGGAACGGTAAGCTGTATAGGCGGTGTTATAGGAATAATACTTGGTGCTATTGTCGCCGTTCTGGCAGGAAAGGCGCTTCTTGATGCGACAATAACGCCGTCTGTGACATCAATAATAGTCGCGTTCAGTGTATCTGTGGCAATAGGTATATGCTTCGGATATCTTCCCGCGAAAAAGGCGGCAAGGTTAAACCCGATAGACGCGCTTCGCTACGACTAACGCAAAAAATGAACGGCGCATCTCACCCTTTTTCGGAACTTGAAGTATCAACATACGACTGCGTTCCTCAAAAGGGCAATCTGCTTGTTCATTTTCCGTGTTCGCAAAAAATGAACGGCGCATCTCACCCTTTTCTGCGTTATAATTATAGGAGGATAAATATGAAAAAAATAATTTCAGCTTTGCTGTCTGTTATCATGCTCAGCATGGCATCTACAGCGCTGGCATCGTTTGGCGGCGATGAGGATAAGACCGCGCTGCTCAGTGAGCTTAATATAATGGTGGGTGATCTTGACGGAGATTTCAGGCTTGACAGCAACGTTTCAAGAGCGGAATTCGCAAAGATGGCTGTCGCATCCTCAAAATCAAAAAACACAGTTGCCCCGGGGATGAAAACATCACCATTTAAGGATGTACCGTATACACATTGGTCAGCTCCGTATGTCAGAGCGGCAGTATCGGCAGGATTTGCGGCAGGCTACATTGACGCTACTTTCAGACCCGATAACACTGTATCCTATGAAGAGGCATTAACTATGATTTTGAAGGTTCTCGGATATACGGACGATGATTTCGGATATTCATGGCCTTACGGGCAGATAGGCCTTGCGGAAAATCTGGAAATAACGAAGAACGTGAACGCATCGGTAGGCGAGGCGCTCACGAGACGTCAGGTTGCTAATCTCATATATAATGCTTTGAACACAAAGATGAAAAATTCGGCTGAAAAGCTCATATCTGTCTTTGACTGTCAGGTTATAGAGGGAGTAACTATTGTCGCAACGAATAACGAGGACAGCGCGTTAGGCTCTGATAAGGTGTTCACCACTGCCGGAACATTTGAATTCAGTGGGGATTTCAACAGTGATTATGTGGGCAGACGCGGCGATATAGTCGTTAAGAACGGCGACGACTTCGTAGCATTCACGCCGCGTGAGCAGATAGTGGAGGAATATACTGTTTCAAATGTGATAGGCTCAGATCTGATACTTGACGGAGATATGTATAATATCAGCGCCAATACAGTGACGTATTACAAGACAAGAACTCTTACGTATGAAACGGCTGCCGCCGAAGCCGACAAAGGCGATAAGTTCAGGCTATTCAAAAATGCTAACGGTTCTGTGGATTACGGACTTCTTATATCCGATCAGGTGCAGAGTTCAACAGACACATTTGATAAATATGTAATCTACTCAAGGCTTAATGACGCGGTTATAGGCTATCGTAACGGCAGCTTTGAAGAAATCAGCATAACAGATGGAACGGCTTGTTACAAGGACAATATCAGAAGTACTTATGCTGCCGTGAAAAATGAAATGGCGATGGGTGATATTCTGTATGTCAAGAAGAACGGAAACGGTATTGATTATGTAAGCTATGAAAAGGGAAATATGGAAGGTCCTGTGAGAGTAACCGGAACAGGGCATATTGCGGGATTCCCGACAGATAACAATACTGCTGTTATGCGCAGCGGTGTGAGAGTGACAGCGTCGGATTTGCGCGTGGATGATATTATTTATTACAGCGCAGACCTTAATATGGTGCTTGCGTATACGGATAAGATAACAGGTGTTTATGAAAAAGCTTTGCCGACAAAGGATTCACCGACCTCTGTTATTATTTCGGGAAAAGAATACGCGGTTGAGAGTGTTGAGGCATTTAACGACCTTTCATCAAGCGGTAAGTTTAATTACGGCGATACCGTGACGCTGCTTCTGGGAAGATACGGTTCTGTTGCCGGCGTGAGCGGCGGCAGCGGTGCTTCGAGCGTGTCAGGCGGATTTGTCATTGAAACAGGCAAAAAGGATTTCACTAATCCTGATAATACCGTATATTCAAGCTATTACGCGAAGGTGGTTACATCAGACGGAATCGTGAATGAGTATGCAACAAACAGTGATTATTCATCGTTTGTATGCAGTGCTGTCAGGATAACATTTAAAAACGGAAAAGCATCGCTTTCAGTAGCAAAAGAAAGCGGAAATGTGTATGGTAAGGTGAATGCGTCAAGGGGAAAAGTAGGCGATATCGCCCTTGCCGATGACGTTAAGATTCTGGACACGTCAGGAACTTACCCGGATGATACTGCGGGATATTGCAGAATATATCCGCAGAGAATTGACGGAGTGACGCTTACCGGTTCAAACGTTCTTTACAGCTCCAGAAATGGCGCGGGAGAGATAGATGAGCTTATTTTGAAGGATGTCACAGGTGACACCTATAGCTACGGAATAATTGTGAGCAGAGGCGAAAATGGTCTGTATAAAATAGATTTTGACGGTACTCAGAATACGTATATGACATCATTTTCATCGAGCGCGACGGGACCGCACCGTTTCAAGATAGGCAATAGCGGAATAGATAGTATGATTCAGCTTGTTCAGCATACGTCATCTGTAACCAACCTTACCCGTATAGATGCGACGATAGGAAATCAGACTTATCTCTTGAGTGATAAGGTAGTGGTTTACCACAGACAGGGCCCGGCAACGTATATGAAGATACCTATTGATGATGCGATAAACGGAAAGTACAGACTGACTGCTTATTATGATAAGGCGCAAGCCTCCGGCGGAAGAATACGAATTATTATAGCGCAGTAATGAAAAAAGGCTGTTTTGTGAACAGCCTTTTTTCATTGGATAAATTTATTCATAATTCTGTGTATCACGGTTTCTTTTTTTTATTATCTCTTCATTAACGGGTTTTTTACTATATTTTTCTCCGACTCATTCATTCCTATAAGCCACATAGAAGCGGCATACGACATAACGTATACTGCTATAACCAGTATAAATGTTATAGTGTTATGCACGGGAAGGAATTTCTTTATCAGAATTCCGGTAACAACAGCGACAGCGATTGAAGGGGTGAATTTCAGGATTTCCTTCCAGTAATAAAATATATTAAGTCCTATCTTTTTATGGTAGTATATATTCATTATCAGTCCGTTTCCGATAAGAAGTGTTATCATTGTGCCTACTGCCGCGCCTTCCGCGCCCCAGCGCCTGATGCACGGAATACTCACAAAAATATTGCTCACGGCAATAATGAGATACACTATTGAACGGAACTGATGCAGATTCTTTGCGCGCTGTATTTCAATGCCTAAATTCTGAATAAGCGGTATTGTAACAGGTATAAGCAAAAACAACCCTATCTGATAGGAAACTCCATATCCGCTTCCCGCCCATAATCCGATAAATTCTCTTCCAAATAATATGTAAGACGTGAGCAGCATTCCCAAGACGATAAATTGTATTCTTCCAACCTTTGTGAACAACTCAGTCAATTCCCTGTCGCTGTTTTCTTTAGCAACCATAAAATTTATACGCGGTATAAAAACGCTTGATATTGATGTCGAAACCGTCAGATATATTGTATTGAGCTGTGCCGCCACACCATAGAGAGCAACTGCCGATGTTCCGACAATACGTCCCAATAAAAATTTATCCAGGCTCCAGTTAATCTGATCGACTATCATGTTCACGAATATAAAGAACGTGAATACCCACATTTCTTTTAATAGTCCAAAATCAAATTCGTGGAAATAAAACTGTATTTTAAGTTTCTTGAAACAGTATACAATATTCATTAAAAGAACTGAAATCGTGAGGAATGTTGTAACCATTACCATTCCGACAGAACCATAACCCATAAGCAGAAGCGGCAGAGTCAGAAACGGATTCATGAGCGCGCGGAAAAATTCGACTATTCTCTGGAAAAAGAATTTTTCATGTGATGTTATATGGCACGTAAACGCGCTGTTAATAAAGGACAGTGCCATATTAACAACCATTATCGCCATCAGAATTCGCGATTTCCAGAGTTCTCCGGGCGTCAGCCCTCCTCCGAATATCAGGTCTGCTCTTATGGTCATAGCCCCGCCGCATACAAGGCATATAGCGGCAATCACACAAAAAATTGTGAAAAACATACCGTTTAATTTTGCCACGCTTTTTTCACCGTATTTTGTCTTATATTTTGAATAAAACCGTATGTAGCTTGATGCGAAACCCATGCTTAAAAGACTCAGATATGACACAACAGAATATACAAGCTGGTATAATCCATATTCGCTGCGTCCGAGTATTCTGAGCATAATCGGCGTATATATAAGTCCTGATAAAATATTAATTCCCTGAGTGGCATATGATACCAGAACACCGCTTTTTAACTGGTCAATTTTCATTAATGTTATTATGTTCCTTTCTGTTTGCCGGTATTTTTCGGCATAGTCTCCAAGAACTGTCCGTAAGATTCCAGAAACGTTTTAAGGCTTTCCGGTATAAAAATACCGGTTATTATATATACAATATAATAACATAAACATGAGGGGAAATCAACATATTGTGAACGGAATCTGTAGTATATGAGCGTTGCGGGTTGCCAAAAGACGTAAACTGAAAAAATATTTAAAAATTTATTAAGAAATATTAAAAATTGATAAATTAATTACCAAAACATTGACATATAAAATTTATAGGATTATAATATATTCGTTGTTCTATGCAAAGAAACATCACTCTCGCGAAAGGAGCCGGCGGTCTTAAATATGAATTCGGTTATGCATTGTATGGAAATATTATCGGAAGATTCGAAGCTCAGACAGATGGATAATTTCATCCAGCATGGAAGCACAACGTGTCTTAAACATACTATTGCCGTCGCATATTGCAGTATAAAGATAGCGGAGTTTCTTGGCGTACGCTATAAAAAGCGTGATCTTATCCGCGGCGCCCTGCTGCATGATTATTTTCTCTATGATTGGCATGACGGCGCGAAGGGAAGGGAAATTCACGGATTTACGCATCCTTCCAAAGCGCTTCTTAACGCGGAACGTGATTTTTCACTTACGGATACGGAACGCGATATCATAAAAAAACATATGTTTCCTCTCACAATAATCCCGCCGGTATGCAGGGAAAGTATGATTGTGTGTTTAGCAGATAAGATATGCTCACTTTATGAAACTTTCAACAGAAAAAACGCGTATCATAATATTTTTACAGGTAAAAAACCGGCGTATCTGGATTTATATAATGAGATACGAACGATTTAACAGGGGGGTTAAATATGAATATATGCCGTTATTTCTTGTCTTTTGCGGTGTTCAGCTTCATAGGCTGGGCATATGAAACGGTATATTATACCATACAGCAGAAAAAAATTATAAACAGCGGATTTTTAAGCACATGCTTTTGTCCGATATACGGAATAGGCGCCTTGCTTGACCTTCTGTTGCTTGGCAGAATAGAGAATACCTTTGTTCTGTTCGTGGCGGGAATGATAGTAACCGGAGTGCTTGAATATTTTGTATCCCATCTTTTGGAATCGTTGTTTGCCAGACGCTGGTGGGACTATACCGGCTGGCCGCTTAATATCAACGGAAGAATATGTATAATAAGCGTTATGATGTTCGGTTTGGGAACGGTTGCGTTAATAAAGTGCATTGCGCCGTTTACATTCGGCATGATTGACGGAATGAGTAATATTGCAGTCTATGCGCTTGCTGTTATAATAGCGTTCGTTATGATTGTTGACGCAGTGAAGTCGGTCAGGAATATGGATACAGATAAACTGTGGTATGTTGAAAAGCAATCCGAAGTGGTTGAAGAACTTGAAAACAGCGCTGTAGTGCAGAAGATAAAGAGTGTTCTCAGACGATAAATGAAGCGAAAAAGAACTTATGACATAAACGTGTCATAAGCTCTTTTTTGATTCATAGATATTAAATTTAATCTGTATATTTCACCATCTTAATATGCGGATAATCCTCATTAAGATAAATATCCCCCTCGGCAACATAGCCAAGCTTTTCATAAAACTCCACAACGCGCAGCTGTGCAGACAGTTCTGTTTTAGTATAGCCCATATCCCGTGCTTTTTTTTCAAGCACAGCAATGATAAGCTTCCCAAACTGTCTGCCGCGTTCGGAGCGGAGCACTGCTACGCGCCCTATATGCGGTGTGTCATTATCTACGTAAAGCCTGCCCGTCGCTAATGGGCGTTCATTTTCATAAACAATTATATGCCACGCTGTTTTGTCAATCTCGTCAAATTCATCGTGAAATCCCTGTTCTTCAACAAACACCTTTTCGCGTATTTTTATAGCGTCCGCGTTGTTTTCAATTCCTTTTGAAAGAGTATATCTCATATAGTATCACCTCATTTCACATAGCTTCTCCTATCGCATAAGAATATCTGTCAGTTCCTCCATATCCTCCGCAATCATGTCCGCGCCCGCTTCCTCAAGCTCGCCTTCTTCCGCATAGCCGAAACGCACACCGCATGACGCAATGGAACATTTCTTCGCGCCTATTATGTCATGCCTCCTGTCACCAACCATAATAACGCTTTCGCGCGGACAACCAAGCTTTTCTATTGCGTATTCGATAACCTCATTCTTATCGTTTCTTGTTCCATCCAGTTCTGAGCCGCAAATAAGCTTAAAGTAAGGGCGCAGACGGTATTTTACCATAATCCTGTCCGCGAACACCTTAGGTTTTGAGGTGGCGAGAACAAGAATGTGACCGCTGTCCGAAAGCTTTTGCAGCATATCGTATACGCCGTCATAAACCTTATTTTCAAAAAGTCCTACCGTGCTGAATCTTTCGCGGTATTTTTCGACCGCTTCAAGTGATTTCTCCTCATCAAAACCGTAATACTCACTGAATGAATATACGAGCGGCGGACCTATAAACCTCATAAGCTTTGAATAATTCGTTTCATGAATACCGAAATGCTCCAGCGCGTACATGACACAGTTGGTAATCCCTTCCTGCGGGTCGGTAAGCGTCCCGTCGAGATCAAAAAAGATGTATTTATATTTCATTTGTTTACCACTCCATGTGGAAATTGTAACATATAAAATAGATAAAGGCAATAAAATTTGATAAAAATGTAAAAAAATACTTTGCAAAGTAAAAAATATGTGATATAATATATTCGGAGGACTGTATAAGGGAGGAAACAGATATGTCAGCCGATGATACCAAGAAAATGCTTGAAGAAATAGCACGGCTTAAAGACGAGCTGGACCATATAAGATCTTACGACGAGCTTACAGGGTTATATAACAGAAAAGCGTTTATTGAAAAGGTTCGTGAACGTTTCTTTGAGTATCCTGAAAAAGATTACATCATAGTATGTCTTGATATTGAAAAATTTAAATTTATAAATGACCGCTTCGGATTTGTTGAAGGTGACAGGCTTTTAAGCTATGTTGCCGATAAATTAAAGGAACGCAAGGGAAGCTATGATGTTGTGATTACGCGTCTGACATCAGATGTATATGCCTTCCTTGATGAAAATAAAAATATCGAGCCTGAGGCATTCGGAGCCGAGGTGCAGAGCTGGGTAAAGAACTATCCGCTTGACGTTGATATAAAAATTGCCGTGGGTATATACCACGTTGAGTCAAGAACTATCCCTGTAAGGTTAATGTGCGACAGGGCAAGATTTGCGATAGATACCGTTAAAAAGAATTATATGATAAATGTCGCGGAATATAATAAGGACGTGCGCGACTATATGATTTCTCAGAATGAGCTTTTAAACGATATAGAAAGCGCGTTTCTGAATCATGAATATAAGGTATATCTGCAGCCGAAGTTTGATATACGTACTAATAAGGTTGTGGGTGCTGAAAGTCTTGTAAGATGGGTGCATCCAAGGAAAGGACTTATTCCTCCGAGGGATTTTATCCCTCTGTTTGAGCAGAATATGATTATTCCGCGTCTGGATGAGTACATATGGGAAGAGACCTGCCGCCTTATACGTGAATGGATAGACAAAGGTTACAAAGCTGTTCCTGTATCTGTTAATGTATCGCGTCTGGATATATTTTCTCTTCCGGTTGCCGAGAAATTCGTGGCTTTTACTGAAAAGCATGGAATAGACAGGCATTTTATCGAAATAGAAATCACTGAAAGCGCGTTTGCGAACGATGAGAATAAGATACTGAGCCTTGTGGATGAGCTTCGGTCTTTAGGGTTTAAAGTGCTTATGGATGACTTCGGTACAGGATATTCTTCGCTTAATTTGCTTAAGGATATAAACGTAGACGTATTGAAAATAGACACGCGTTTCCTTGAACCCGGCAGAAATGAAAATAACAAGGGTAAGGAGATTCTTGAATCTATAATTCGCATGGCTAAGTGGATAGGACTGCAAACAGTGGCAGAGGGAGTCGAAACAGATGCGCAGAAGCTGTTTTTGCTGAACCTGGGCTGTTATTATGCGCAGGGATTCTACTTCTCAAAGCCTATAAGCCCGGAACAGTTCGAGGAGTTTATCAAAAACCCTGATAATGTATCCGAGACGCTGTTTGGCGAGGACAATGAATTTACGATTGCGATTGAGGAGCTGTTCACATCTGATTTCATGACGGAAAGGCTTTTAAATAATATACTCGGCGGTTTTGCTATATATGAGTTTGACGGTAAGGACGATTTGAAGCTGATAAAAGCTAATACGGCATATTCTGAAGTCACCGGGAATTATATAATCAACGCGGACAACGAAGAGGGCAATGTCGTTAAACGTATTCACCCTGATGACAGAGAAAGGGTGCTTGAGGCATTCCGCAATGCAAGAACGGCAGAAGTAGAAGGAGTATCATTGCTGGCGCGTAATGTGTATGATGAAAAAGTAGTATGGATTTCAGCCAGAATTTTCTATCTTGCCGAAAGAGGAAAGCGAAGCATTTACTATGCGTCGTTAACGGATGCAACTGAACAGGCACGCATAGCGGCTGAACTGGAAGCTTTAAAGAACAGTCTTAAAACTACAGACTGACAATAGAGGTTTGACAGGAGAGTAAAGAGATTATGTATATAGGCATAGATTTAGGCGGAACCAATATAGCCGTCGGCTGTACTGACGACGCCGGTAATCTTATTGCGAAGAATTCATTGCCGACATTAAGCGGAAGAAGCTATACAGAGATTGTGAAGGATATGGCGGCACTTTGTGAAAGGACCGTGTCCGATGCAAATGCGGGAATGAATGAAATAAAGGCTATAGGTATCGGAAGCCCCGGCACGATAGACAGTAAAAACGGTGTTGTGGTTTTCGCGGCTAATCTGAAAATGGAAAAAGCGCCGGTAGCGGCGGAGCTTGGGAAATATTTCGATATTCCAATCTTTATGGAAAATGACGCGAACGCGGCGGCGTATGGTGAATATATAGCCTGCGGACATAAGACAGATAGCTTTGTTTTCATAACTCTCGGCACCGGAGTTGGCGGCGGAGTGATTATAGATAATAAAATTTACCGCGGCTTCAACGGAGCGGGCGCGGAAATAGGTCACATGACTCTCAGGATGGACGGGAATGAATGCACATGCGGAAAAAGAGGCTGCTTTGAAACGTATGCGTCCGTAACGGCTCTAAGAAAGATTACCGCTGAGATGATGGAGAAGAACCCTGAGTCTATAATGCATGAATGGGTAAAAAACCGCGGACAGATAAGCGGCAGAACCGCGTTTGAATGCGCTGTAAAAGGAGATAAGGCAGCAATAGAAACACGTGACACGTATATCAGATACGTCGCGGAGGGGATTTTAAGCGTGGTTAACATATTCCAGCCTGAAATACTCGTTATAGGCGGCGGAATAAGCAAGGAGGGCGATGTTCTCCTTAATCCGATAAAGGAATACGTGTATAAATACGATTTCAATAAATTTATGCCGAAAACGGATATTAGAATAGCTAAACTCTATAATGACGCCGGTATTGTCGGCGCGGCAATGGCAGCGAAGAATATGGCGGAAATTTAAAAGTTAATATATTGGAAATGATTTCAATAAAGGGGAGAATAGTATGCGTTATACGAAAAACTACTTCGTGATATTGTTTGTTATAACGTGTATGCTTTCTGCCCTTTCTTTGTGCGCTCAGGCGGAGGAATTTGAATGTCATACGGATTCTGAATTTATGCAGAAAGCTAATAATGCCCTTCTTCAAAAAAAATTCAAAGAATTAAATCAAACTAACAATCCGTGGAGTAGTGAATTTAACCTATTTTCAGTAGAAGGCGGACCAATTTCGTTTCCTCACCTTATGCCGTCAACAGGTACAGTGAATGCTTTAGTGATACCAATTACATTCCCGGATCACCCTGTTAGTGATGAAAGACTTGAACAATTAAAAGACGAATTGTTTGGCATACATAATGACCGAAATTCTTTTAAATACGAATCAACAGCCAGACCATCTACAAGACAAATCTTCAGAGAGCAGTCTAACGGCAAGTTGGATTTTACAGGAGATTTAATGCCTTTATATACAACCTCTGAGCTGCCTACATATTACGAAGAAAATGATCTTTACTTACAAAATTTACTTAGTGAAATTTTAAATTACTATAAAGACAGCGGAATTGTTGATGACTATTCAAAGTATGATTCGGATAAAGATGGATATATTGATTGTCTTATGCTGCTTTATGCACGTTTTGATGACTTGAAATATACTCAATCAGGTACAATAATTCCTAATTGGAATGACCATACACAGCCTGTTAATGTTACTATTAATAATGACTCGACAAAACTATCGCAAAATGTTATAGCTGACTTTAATCCTTACAGTAATCTTTATTCACTTAGTGAAATATATGCTCATGAATGCGGACATTTAATGGGTTTAAACGATAACTATAATCCAAGCGGTTTAAAAAGATGTGATCTTTACGGTACTCATGAGTGGATGGCATCCGGAGGAATAAGAAATTATTTTAACCCGTTTTACAGATATATCTTAGATTGGATAGAACCTGAAATTCTGCTGTATGAGGATTCGGTAGAGGAAATAAATCTGGCTGCATATGAAAATCCTGATGATTCGGATATGGAGCGTGCTGTAATATTTATTCCGGATATAAAAAAATTACCATATACAGAATACTATATGGCTGAATACCGACTAAATCCGGCGGAGAATGATAATAACGGAGTGACGATTTGGCACGTTAATGCAGAACTTAACCCTAATGTACTTAACAGTTCATTTCTGCACCCGGAAAATTATATAAAACCTGTATATAAAAACGGAGGTATAGAAGTAACTGATTCATATGGCATAACAACAACTAAATATATAATTCCTGATGATTTATATGTAACCGGAGATATATTCTCCTCAGACACAAATCCATCCAGTGATTTCTACGGTGATGTCTATACAGGCGCATATCTAAAAGTATTAGATATGGACAATGAAAAGGCTACTGTTGAGGTTGGTTTCAAAGACCCTGATTTAAATCCGGCACCAAGTATAACAATAGGCAAACCATCACGTAAATATGTAAGACGATATAAATATCCTACAATCATGGATACTATAAACATTCCGTTTAAGATTGAAAATTTTCAAGAGATAGATAACGAATTAAAATACAATTATATAGAGGTAGAAACAACAGGTGATGCTACTTGTGAAGTGAGTACATCTGATTCAACCCTAAAGTCTGATGGTACGGGAACTATACAATTATATTACTTCTTTGGAAACGGTTCAGTTAGAATGCGAATTAAGGAGAATGTCGCATGGAATGGCATCGAACATAAATATTCTCCTGCAAGCGATTGGTCGGAAGAATGTTTCGTGGACAGCATACCTCCGGAAATTACTTTAAACGGTGATAGTGAAATTACAATTGAACAAGGTGAGGAATATGTAGAGTTGGGAGCTACTGTAACAGATAACTTTGAACTTCAGGAGGATTGTCTTGATATAGATTCAAAGGTCAATGAGAATGAGGTGGGGATATATAAGGTTTATTATGACGCTAAGGACCAAGCAGGCAATGAGGCAAAACAGGTTATACGAACAGTAAAAGTCGTCGAACCAAAGCCGACACCGAGTCCGACACCAAGTCCAACACCAACCCCCACGCCGAGCCCAACACCAAAGCCGACACCAACGGCAACGCCGAGCCCAACACCTACGCCAACACCAAGCCCGACGCCAGCGGTGACACCGACAGCAACGCCGAAGCCTACACCAACAGCAGCACCGATGGCAAGTTCGACACCAACAGTGAAGCCAACAGCAACGCCAACGGTTACACCAAGTCTGAGTCCGACACCGATATCAACAGCGACAGTATCAACCACACCAACAGCATCGCCGTCGCTTAATCCGACGGTGACACCGACTATAGAACCAACACTGAGTCCAACGGCGACCCCAATGACGACACCAACGCCAAGTCCAACACCGAGTCTGACGCCAACAGTGAGTCCAACAACAACGCCAACACCAAGCCAGACACCAACGGCTGTACCGAGTCTAACACCAAGCCCGACACCAACGGCAACGCTCACACCAAGTTTAACACCAACGTCAACACCGATGTCAACAGCGAGTCCAACACCGGCAGCAACACCTACGGTAATACCAACTATCGGTCCGATAGCTACTCCGGACGCAACTCCAACTGCGACACCAACCGTTGAGCCAATGGATAGGGTGGAGTTTGAGCAGAACGGCTATATAGTTTCGGCAAAGCTGATATTTGAAAAAACATCACCGCCACCGCAGGAAGATATATGGTTCTTTGTAGCATATACGGAAAACGGAAGATTAAAGCGTGTTGAAATGCCTGAGCTGACGAACTTGACAGCAGTATTTGAAATTCCGGAAGGATTTGCGGACTGCGATATATCGGTGTATGTCTGGGACAAAAACATGACCCCGCTTATGGATAAGCAGAAGGTATAGAAATAAATATAAAAAACTGCAATATCATGATATAAGTTCATTGATATTGCAGTTTTTATCGTATATTCTATTTTTCATTCGAACTTTACGCCATCATCACACCGATTTGGCATGATTTTGTAAAATTTCTGTGAATTTATTATATAACATTTAAAAGATTTACGCAATACTCTTTATTATTTTTTTAATTTATGGTATACTTATACTGAGTTTAGCGATTAAACACAGGAGGATATAAATAATGAGCAACAATAAGGTACTTATAGCAGACGATGATTTACATATTGCAGAGCTTATAAAGCTGTATTTTGAGAAGGACGGATTTTCAACCGTTGTGGCGAACAACGGAAAAAAGGCGGTGGAGCTTTTTAAGTCCGAAGCGCCGTCAATCGTCATTCTTGATGTCATGATGCCTGAAATGGACGGCTGGCAGGTCTGCCGCGAGATAAGACGCGTCAGCAATATTCCTATAATAATGCTGACAGCGAAGGGGGAAACCTTTGACAAGGTTCTGGGGCTTGAGCTTGGCGCAGACGATTATATGGTAAAGCCTTTTGAGCCTAAGGAGCTTATTGCGAGAGTTAAAGCGGTGCTTCGAAGAAGCGATAATAAGGAAACAACAGCGGAAAAGGAAATTGTTTTCCCGAATCTGACGGTCAACCTGACAAATTACGAGCTGAAAATAAACGGAAATATACTTGAAATCCCGCCTAAAGAGTTGGAGCTTTTGTATTTCCTTGCGTCAAATCCGAACAGGGTGTTCACGCGTGAACAGCTTTTGGAAGAGGTCTGGGGCTTCGATTATTTTGGTGACTCGCGCACAGTTGATGTGCATATAAAAAGACTCCGCGAAAAGCTTGAAGGTGTGGACGCGAACTGGCAGCTTAAAACGGTGTGGGGCGTAGGATATAAATTCGAGGTAAGATAATGTTTAAAAGTATATTGAGACGGCTGTTCTGGACATATGCGATAATACTCTTGCTTGTGTTCACATCGCTGTCCGTTTCGGTCGGTATTTTTGTGAACCGATTTGCCATGAGGCAGCACACGGATAATATCATAAAGGTATCCGAAACAATAGAATACTGGACTGCGGCAACTCAGATAGAAGATAACAACAGCCGTCAGAAGATGGGATATCTTCAGCTTTTGCGTTCGTGGGCGGATTTTCTCAACTCCGATATTATAATAACGAACTCAAACGGTGAGGTAGTCGCCGCAACGTGCAGGATATCGACTGTACCAGATAATCTTGTGAATGCTGTAATGGATGGTGAAACGCTTAAAAGACGCTCCACATTTAACGGCGCATATCGAGACGAGGTTATGGTTGTCGGAGTGCCCGTAAGATACCAGGGAACTGTTGTTGGAGCAATGTTTTTCAATACGGGTATGTTTAATATAAGAAAAACGGCTCTTGATTTGTTTTCTATATTTATTATTTCGTCAGCTTTCTCAATACTTGCCGCCGCTGTGCTGGTGTATATGCAGTCAAGGAGAATAACAAAGCCGATAGGTGAGATAAATAAGGCTGCGCGTGATATTGCATCGGGAAAGTTTGATAAACGGGTTGCGGTGACGAGTGCGGACGAGATCGGACAGCTTGCTTCAAGCTTTAATTTTATGGCGGATTCCATAGAAGAACTTGAAAAGACCAGGAGTGAGTTCATCAGCGATGTTTCCCATGAGCTTCGCACGCCAATGACGAGTATCTCGGGCTTTGTCGAGGGAATGCTGGACGGCACAATCCCTGAGGAAAGACAAGCTGAGTATTTAAAAATCGTGCTTGACGAATCAAAAAGGCTCACCAAGATGGTAAATGATATGCTTGAAATGTCAAAAATGAGTTCCAGTGAATATAAGCTTGATATAAGTACTTTTGATTTGAATGAGCTTACTAGAGTTTGCATAATAAACATGGGGACCAGGATTGACGAAAAAAATCTTGAACTGAATGTCGATTTTAAGGAGGACACGCTCAAAGTGCTTGCGGATAAGGATGCAATACAGCGCGTTATAATAAACCTTCTTGATAATGCCGTGAAGTTCAGCTATCCAAATACCACAATCGGTGTCAGCGCGTGGAAAGAGGGAGGAAAAGCAAGGTTCTGCATCGGTAATTTCGGCGACGGAATAAACGGCGCGGATTTAAGCAATATCTTTAACCGTTTCTATAAAACAGATAAATCACGGCGTAATGAAAAGAGCGGCGCGGGACTGGGACTTTCTTTTGTCAAGAATATTATAACGCTGCATAAGCAGCACGTATGGGTTGAAAGCGTGGATACAAAGGAAGGTTCCGCGGCAAAATATACAAAATTTACATTTACCCTGGAACTTGCGTGATTTCAATATTGACTAATTAGTGTATTTGGTGTAGAATATAAGTAGCTAAATATGTATTTAATATAAAATCCAAGGAGGAAAAATCAAATGGCTGAATTACGTTGGAACCCGCTCGTAAAGGATTGGGTAATGATAGCATCACACCGTCAGAACAGACCGCAGATGCCAAAAGACTGGTGCCCGTTCTGTCCGGGACCGGATAATGACAAGGTGCCGAAAAGCTTCAGGGTGCATAAGCATGATAATGATTTCCCTGCGCTTTCCCAGAATCCGCCCGTTCCTGATGATGTGGAAACAAGAATTTACAAGACAAAACCGGCTTACGGAAAATGTGAGGTTATCCTGTATTCACCGGAGCATACCGTTACCTTGCCGGAGCTTCCTGTAGACCATATCAGAGAGCTTGTTGACTTATGGACAGAGAGATTTGTCGAGATAAGCAGTGACGAAAACATCAAGTATGTGTTTATATTCGAGAACAGAGGCGATGTTGTCGGAGTTACAATGCCGCATCCTCACGGACAGATTTACGGTTATTCGGTAATCCCGAAGAAGCTGGAGCTTGAAATGGAAGCCTGCAAGGAGCATTTGAGGAAAACCA
>JAFLUB010000044.1 GCA_022509025.1 Oscillospiraceae bacterium
AAGCGTTCGGTAAGGATATGGCTGAAAAGCTTTTGAAGCATTACCCGTATGTATATTGTCCGACAATGGCGGATTTATTTACGCTCCATGCAAATCCCATGCGCGGCGATATCGTTATATTCTACCGTAACGGTGAATTTGTGCATACGGGAATAGTAACGAGCGTAAACGGTGATTATTTCACCACTGTTGAAGGAAATACTTCGGGAGGCAGTACGATAATAGAGAACGGCGGCGGAGTATGTAAAAAGGGATACTACAACTCTAACCTGCCGGGAACAAAGTTCTGCCGTCCTGATTACAGCATTATAGAAAGTGAGGATTTAACAATGGCACAGTATGATGAATTGAAAAAGCTGATTGACGCGCAGGCGGAGGAAATCAAAAAAATAAAAGAAGAAAATCAAAGATTGATGGATACAGTAGAGAGTACGTTTGTCTACAATTACAACGACAACAACATTCCCGATTGGGCGCGTCCAGCTTTAAAGGCGGCTATGGACTGCGGAGCCGTGCAGGGTGACGAAAAGGGACAGCTGCATCTAAACTACAAGGACTTGCGTACGATCGTGCGTGAATACAGACGCGGATTATATAATTAATATGATAAAAATTTACGATTTTGTAGAGTGGGAATTAGAAAAGTTTCGTAATGAGTGTAATTTTACGCCGTCTGAACTTCAATATTTCAATTTGAGAGCAAAATATAAATCAAATGTGGCAATATCCCTTGAAATGAATGTATCTACCGCGGAGGTGTCAAGACTGGCGCGGAAAGTCAAGGCGAAAATGCTAAGAGTAATATAAAAATAGTATAATTTTTGTATAAGAACTGTATAAGTTGCAGTTCTTATTTTTTTGTATAATTTAATTAAAGAAATGAAAGGAGCGTATGCGGATAGCTTAAAGGCTTATTATCAGCATACGCGTTTTTAATTTCAGAAAGGAGTTATTAAAATGAACACACCATTTGCAAATCCAATGAACCCAATAAATCCTATGGCGGGAATGCAGAATTTGTACGGCGGCGTAAATCCATATATGAATCGTCCTGTACAGACATATCAACAGCCTCAGAATAACGGAATTATTTGGGTACAGGGCATTGAGGGCGCGAAAGCGTATCATTTAGAGGCTAACAGTAATGTAATACTTCTTGACAGTGAGAATGAGGGCAGATTTTACATAAAGACAAGCGACAATGTAGGTATGTGTAGCTTACGTACCTTCGGTTACACAGAGATTACAGACCAACCGACAGCAAAAACCGATGTTGATATGTCGCAATACGTGACAAGAGAGGAATTAAATAATTTATTGGCTCAATTAGGAGGTAATTCAGATGGCGAACAGTCTGTTTCAACAACTAAATCCACAAAGTCAGGCAAGTAACGGCTTGAACATGAATGCGATTCAATCAGTAAAAAATATGATGAATATGTTCAAGGGGGCGACTAATCCTCAACAAATGATGATGAATATGATGTCGCAAAACCCACAGCTTGCGGGGGTTATGAATATGCTAAACGGACGAAACCCGAAAGACGTATTTTACGAACAATGCAAGCAAAGCGGAATTAACCCGGACGAGGTTATAAACGCGCTTAGATAAGAAATATAAAATCGTCAGTGCGCAGGGCGAATTTATATAAAATTTTAAAATCTATGAAAGGAGATTTGACAATGACTGAAGGATATTCACTTAGCGATGTTGCGGCTGTAACACGTAATAACAATGATGGTTGGGGCATGGACGGAGGCGGTTTCTTCTGGATATTTGCTCTTCTTCTGCTTCCGATGCTGTCAGGCGGCGGATTCTGGGGTAACAACAGAGGTGAAGCTGTAACAGAAAGCGGACTATGTAACGCTATGAACTTCAACAATCTTGAGAACGCTGTAGGCAGACTCAGCGACAGACAGCTTGAGCAGTTTACAAGCCTCACAAACGGTATATGTAACCTCGGCTATGAGCAATTGCGCAACACAAACGCGCTTGCTATGCAGAGCGCTCAGCAGACCAACGATACGCAGAGACAGCTTGCCGATTGCTGCTGCACAACGCAGAGAGCAATTGACGGCGTAAACTTTAACGCTGCTATGAACACTGCGGCTATTAACGCTAACACAACAGCTCAGACACAGAAGATACTTGATGTGCTTTGCGAAAACAAAATTGAAGCTTTGCAGAACCAGGTAAACGCTTTACAGCTTCAGAACGCAGTAGCTGGAGTTGTAAGATACCCGAACAGCACAACATTTACAGCTGGATTTAACCCGTTCTTCAATAATTCTTGTTGCGGTTGTGGAAACGGCAATATCTAATAATACTTTAGGTCACTTCTTGACCGGGCGAAATTCGGCGGGGAGTCTTAAACTTCCCGCTTTTTAATTGAAAGGAGAATAAACTATGTCATGTAAATCAGCAATTTATACAGTAAACAGCGCATTACCTACAATCCCGGTAGGTGGTACAATTCCCGCGGGTACGGTAATAAGACGCTTTGGTTGTAACATAAACCTATCAGGCTCAGGTATTACTCTTACAGGCGCGGGATATTATGATGTTGACGCGTCTATCACAGCTGCACCAACAGCGGCGGGAATAGTAACAGTAACGCTTTTTAAAGATGGCGTAGCAGTTCCGGGAGCCACAGCGTCAGCAACCGCAACAGCGGCAAATGATAATGTTTCGCTGTCGATTAACAGCCTTGTAAGATTGCAGTGCTGCGACGATTCATCAACTCTGACACTTGTATTAACTGGTACAGAGTCAGTAATCAACAATGCTTCAATAGTTGTTGAAAAGCTGTAATGGGCCGTAACAATCAAATATCTTATCTTGACCTTATAAATATAATGAGTTTCGTAATCGGTATTATGAATCTTGACGAAAATCTCACTCAGGGTGACAAGCAGGACTTGATGGACGATTTTGATAAAAAGGCTGATACATTATTACAGGAAATTCACGGACATTTAGAAAGTCAGGATAAGAAGATAGACAGTATAATACAAAAATTGGAGGTGCTTACAAAATGACAGTTGAAGAAATATTTAGTCAACTTGCTCAACACATGATAAAAGGCGTGATGTTTCATGAACAGCTTGCTAATTACTATGATTTCTTAGGCTTAAACGGCTATAAACGCTGTCACGAGTACCATTATCTAAGTGAAACATGCGATTATCGCGGCTTATGCAGATACTATATAAATCATCACAACAAGCTAATTCCTATCGGCTCTGTCGAAGACCCGAATGTTATTCCTGAGAACTGGTATAAATATACCCGTCAGGACATCGAGTCAGCTACAAAGGTTACAGCCGTTAAGAACGGTATGCAACTATGGGTAGACTGGGAAAAAGAAACCAAAAAGCTGTATGAAAAGATGTATCAGGAGTTAATGAACATCGGAGAAGTAGCAAGCGCATTAAAAGTTAAAGAGTTAGTTTGTGATGTAGACCGTGAATTAAAGAAAGCGGAACGGTATCAGCTTAACAAGCAAGCCACGAATTACGATATGGTTGACATCATGTCGGAACAACACCGTATGCACGAAGAATATAAGGAAAAGCAGGAGAAAATAGGAGTATATATATGTTAAATCTTGAAGAAATCAACAGCACCATAAAAAAGCTTGAGGACGGTGAAACAACTTTCGCCAATTGTGAAAAGCTTGCCGCGCTTTACACCGTGAGAAAGCATTTTAAAGGCGAAGAAAAGCAGTCAAGGGATTCAGACATGGGCGATGATGTTACGACTGAGTTGAGTGATATTCTGCCGCAGTATAAGAAATACTGTGAGGCAAAGCGGAAGTATAAGCAGCACGAAACCACAGAACAGCCTGTAATCTTCGCTATGGCTAATGTGTGTCTTGAAATCAAGGAATTTATAAAATCCTTGTACTCAAGTACAGATATGGAAGCAGAGCGCGACCAGATAAGACAGATGGTAGCTGTATTGCCTGAAATTATAGGATAATAAAAAGGGACGGTGACGTCCCTTTTTCTATTATATCACAAACACTCCATGTCAATGTGTTGTCAGAACACTCTAAGCTAAGTTATATGAACATTTTTTGCAGGTTCGAATCCTGTCAGGTGCGCCATGTTGGCACAACAAAATTAGTACAACGAAAAAGGCTTGATTTTAAGCCTTTTTCGCCTTTTTAAGGATAATTTATTTTCAGACCGTGGATTTATTCTTTATTTAAAAAGAATTATTCTTTTGTATTTATAGTCGATTGAAATATTTTCATATTTATGGTATAATGATTTAAAAGATAAATCGGAATTGGTGGGAGGGTAAAATGAATCATAGAAGAAAAAAATGGCTATCGGTCTTTTCTCTAATTATTATTGTAGTTGTAACTCCTTTGATTCTTTTGTTTTGCGGAATCATCCACATAAATAATCCTGATTCTGAAAAATATCCGATTGTCGGGGTAGATGTTTCTTCCTATCAGGGAACAATTGACTGGAAAACTTTAGCTTCACAAAATATTAGATTTGCGTTTATCAAAGCAACGGAAGGTTCTTCTTTTGTTGACTCTTGTTTTGAAAAGAATTGGTCAGACGCATCAGAAACTAATCTGCGAGTAGGTGCTTATCACTTCTTCAGTTTCGAATCTCCCGGCAAGACACAAGCCGACTTGTTCAGCAGTACTGTCACAACTGTTGACAATATGCTCCCGCCAGTGATTGATGTTGAATATTATGGTAAGTACAAGTCTGAAAAAGATATTAGTATTTTTGATGTCAAAAATGAGCTTCGCATACTTGTTGACAGAATAGCGGCTTCATATGGTATGAACCCAATTATTTATGCCAGTAAAGAAACATATGATACAATTATTAAAGGAGACTTTAACGATTGCGATTTGTGGATGCGAAGTGTTTATTCCGAAGTCAGAAGCGACATTGACTGGGTTTTCTGGCAGTATTCAGACCGGCATATTTTGAATGGCTATTCCGGAAAAGAACGGTTTATTGATATGAATGTTTTTTTCGGTACTGATGACGAATTTGCTTCTTATCCAAAATAAAAAGGTAATCCAACAGGACAACAAATTCCTGTTTACTAATCTAAGAAAATCGAAAAATGATATTAAAGCGATATTGGTTTTGGACATTGTCGAATTACATGGCGGTTACACTTTTCGATTGAAAGTACCCCACCGATTGGACATCGGGGTTCGATTGTACTAAAAATGGAGTCCTTTGCCACGATTGTACCACAAAATTGATACACGTCAAAACCGCAGTATTACTGCGGTTTTTGCGTTTTCAGCACTAAATCTTCAGCTTGATTTCAGCCTGTTTTTCAATAGGTTAAAAATTTTTTCTTGCCTTGATTTTAATTTCGATTATCAGTATCCCACCTGTGATTTTTTTCACAGTCGAAAATTTTGTCAATTTTTAATTTCGGTTAAAAGTGCCCCACCGATTTCATTTTCGATTATTAGTACCCCACCAAATAAATTTTCGGATTTTTGTGTTGCGATATATCGTGGAATGTGGTATTCTTTGCTTATTCCTCAGGTTCAGTATTTTCTATTTTATCTCTTAAATCACTAAGCGTGATACCGTTTTTTGTAAAGAACCGCCAGCTGTTGACAGTGATGTTATCGCTCCAACCATGTTTGCTAACAAGAATTTTTGTCGCGAGAGCTGACACTGAATAATCCTCTCCATCATATTAAATACGATTTTTATTATTCAAAACTGTAGCAGTGATGCTCTCATCATAAAGAAATGATATAGTATCGCCTGCTTTTATTCCAAGCAGCTCAAATGAATTGTTTGTTCATTTCGTTCTGCTTTCGGCAATCTGCTCTTCTTGAGCCTCCTCTTGTGTGGGCTGATACAGTTTCAAGTTTCCTAAATCACCGCGCAGCTATGCTATATCCTTTATTTTATTAGAAAAAACGTAGACCGATATTGCCGTCTGCGTTTATGCTTTTCAGGCATAGATTGGTATGCAAAGTAAGTATTAGACATTTTGTTAGAGGCGGTGTATAATAACAGTAAAATAAAATAGAAAAATCGTGCTGAATTAAAGGAGGGAAACAGAATGATTATGTCAACTGAGAATGTTGTTCAAACTCTGAAGGAAGTTGGCTGCAACAAGCAGACAATCGAGAGCTATATTGAACATGAAGGAAATCAGAAAAGACAGCTCACGATTTTATATAATCAGCGCAAAAAACAGCTTGAAACTGTGCATAAGCATCAGAAAAGATTGGACGATATCGATTTTCTGATATATAGCATAAGCAAAGAACAGCAAATATAATAATGTAAATAATACGAGGAGGAGAACAAAAATGAAAAGATTTATTATTTTAATGATAACAGTTATGAGTATATTGAGCATTACCCCGTGCGTACTTGCGGAAGGTACTCCGACGATTGAGCTTGACGGTTCTGTTGTTACGGTAACAAATGCGCCGGATAATTCTACGCTTATAATTGCCTCATATGATAACGGAATTCTGAGCGGAGTAAAAATGACAGACGGCAGCGGCACTATTACAGCGGACGTTTCGCAATATTTATCAAGCGGCGAAAGAATCAGGGCATTTTTGTGGGATATGGAAAACATATATCCGTTTGGAGAGCCTAAAGAGATAGTTAAGGACGAATCGACTCCAAGCCCTGAACCAACCCCCAGTACCGAACCGAGTCAAGGCAATTCGACCATTATTTTAAATATGAACGGCACAGATGTAAAGGCGGATTTGTATGATAACAAGGCTGCAAACGCTTTTAAGAAAATGCTGCCGTATACGGTGACTGTATCGAGAGCTACCGACGATTTGTGCGGCTCGGTTTCGGAAAGTCTGCCGTATGACCCATCGGAGGATCAGGACACATGGAGCATAGGTGAAATCGGATGGTTTGACGGTTGGTTTACTATACTCTGCGATAACGAGGAAGGTATGCCGAAGAGAACGAGAACAATCATAGGTAAAATACATGACGAGGATATTCCGTTTATGCAGTCGCTTACAGGTAGAGTGGAAATAACAGTTCGGCTTGCAGATGGTGAAAATGAGGAATCGGACGATAAGGAGAAAGTAACAAAAATGAAGGTTCAGATAGGAGATAAGGCTTTTACCGCCACTCTTGAGGATAATGCCGCAGTTGCCGAACTGGTTGAAATGATGAAAAAAGAACCTGTTACTATTAATATGGACGATTATTCAGGATTTGAAAAGGTAGGTCCGCTTGGCAAAAGCCTTACAAGAAGTGATGTTCAGACGACAACAACAGCCGGAGACATAGTGCTTTACAACGGAAATAATATTGTCATGTTCTACGGTTCCAATTCATGGAGCTACACAAGAATAGGAAGAATTGACGATTTAACGGGCTGGGAGGACGCTCTGGGCAGCGGCAGCGTGACTGTTACGTTTGATATCGCGTAAAAAGGAGAAATTTACAATGAGTAAAAAAATATTAGCAATAGCATTAACTTTGATTTTTTGCGTAACCGGCATTACCGCCTGTGCCGCAAACAACGATTTGATGATTAAGCTACAAATAAACAATCCCGTAATGACAGTAAACGGAGAGGAAAAACCGATAGACGAACAGGGTACGGCTCCCGTTATTATAAATGACAGAACGCTCTTACCCGTTCGCGCGGTTGTTGAGGAGATCGGCGGCAAGGTGGCATGGGACAGTGAAACGCAGACAGTGATTCTGGCATGCGGAAAGGATATTGTTGTACTCGGAATTGATAATACGAACGCATATCATAATGAGGAATCTCATACGCTTGACGCGGCTCCGACCATAATTAACGACAGAACGATGCTCCCTATTCGTTTTATCGCAGAGAGTTTTAAATTTGATGTTGCGTGGGACGGAGCGACACAGACAGTTACTGTTACAAAGGAAGCGGAACCGACAACCGCTCCGACAGCGACACCGACAACAGCACCGCAGGCGTAATTAGACGCAACTCCGACACCTGACACATCGGCAAATCAGGCTGCAATCAGTGTAACCTTCGGTGAAGGCGGAGAGAGATATACTATGACGGTTGAGGACAATGCGACAACTCAATTTTTGCTTAACTACCTCGGATATTCAAGTCTGAATCTGCCGGTTTACCACGACGTCGTATACGAAGGCTATGAGTATTACGATATACCGAGTCATTATCAGATTCCGGTCTTGCCGGAGGCGGCGCGAAAACGGATGCTCGGCGTTATCTGTTAAAAACAGTGCCGGAGAAGCACTGTTCGGCAGAAGCTTTGACTGGTACGGCTGTGATGCGCTTATAATGTTGTCGAAGCCGCAGAACGGATACGCTTCAATCTCAACAGTTAACACGAACTTTATAAAAAATGCCTATCGCGGTTTTAACAGTCTACCCGAAAAAATCCGTTCGATTGTTTCACTGTACGCGCCTCTTGACGGTATGAACGAAAAAGGTCTGTGCGCGGCGGTACTATATATCGAGGATGACGCTAAGATAAATCAAAGTACCGATAAGCCCGACATTACAACTACCACGGCAATTCGTCTGCTGCTTAACAAAGCCGCAGATGTGGACGAAGCCATAGCGCTTCTCAATCAATATGATATGCATGATTCGCTCGGAATGATGGTGCATTTTGCAATATCGGACGCAAACGGTAAATGCGCGGCGGTTGAATATATAGATAACGAGATGATAGTAACCCAGTCACCTGTTGTGACTAATTTCTATCTTGCCGAAGGAAATAAACAAGGAATAGATTCGTCTCAATCACACACACGCTTTGAAACCCTTACCGACACGCTGAATGCAAAACCTGTTATGGAAGCTGACGATATTAAAAATGCGCTTGAAAATGTCAGCAAGCACCACTTTAACGATGGTGAAACTACGGAATGGAGTATAGTGTATAATCAGGCACAGGGGACGGCACAATATTTCCACAGAGAAAATTACGATAAATCATATATATTCAGTATTCAATAAACATCCCCAAAACAGGCAGAGCAATTTGTGTATTGACTGCCTGTTTCTTTGCTGATATAGCAAAAAAGCATGCCTGTGTATGCAACATAAGTATTGGACATTATGTGTAAAACGATGTATAATAAACATAAATGATACACTCTATTCAAGGAGCGGTGCCATGAATTATTTAAAATTATTATTGGATTTATATAGCTTTAAAAGAAATGCAGCAAAATCAAGGGGGAAATATGATGGAAAATATAATGGAAAATATAAATCAGGAATTTTTGACAGGCGAACGCGCTTTGTTTCAGGGTAATAATCTGGAAATTCACGATACGATTTTCGCTGACGGCGAATCGCCGCTCAAGGAAAGCAAACATATAAAGCTATACGGCAGTATGTTTAAATGGAAGTATCCGCTGTGGTACAGCAAGGATATATACATGAAGGACTGCGTGCTTTTTGATATGGCGCGCGCCGGAATATGGTACACGGACGATGTTACTGTCGAGGATACAACAATCGAGGCTCCAAAGATTTTCAGACGCGCGAATAACATAAAGCTGAAAAACGTGAGCTTCCCGAACGCTTCGGAAACGCTGTGGCACTGCGGCAATGTCACTATGGAAAATGTCAGCGCAAAAGGTGATTACTTCGCCATGAACTGCACCGATATGGAAATAGACAATTTTCAGCTCGTGGGCAACTACTCCTTTGATGGAGCAAAAAACGTAACTATACGCAATGCGAAAATGCTGTCAAAGGACGCGTTCTGGAACAGCGAGAACATAACTGTGTACGACTCGTTCATATCCGGTGAATATCTCGGTTGGAATGCGAAAAACTTAACGCTCATAAACTGTACAATCGAAAGTTTGCAGGGTATGTGCTATATTGAAAACCTTGTTATGAAAAACTGCAAGCTGATAAATACCACACTCGCGTTTGAATATTCAACGGTTGACGCGGACATCTGCTCAAAGATAGACAGCGTAATGAATCCGTCGGGCGGAATTATCCGCGCAGATCATATAGATGAATTGATAATCGAAAAGGATAAGGTTGACGAGAGCAAGACGAAAATTATTGTCAGAGATGCGGACAAACCGAGTGCCGCAGCAGGGATATATGTAAAAGTGGCGATATAGTGCGAGAATAGAGGTGGATACGCTTGAATTATATTTTTGATGAGATAACAGACAGACGAAACACTCATTCGCTTAAATGGGACGTAGGCGAAAATGAGCTGCCAATGTGGGTAGCAGATATGGATTTCAAGACCGCGCCGGAAATCACGGAAGCAATTATAAAGCGCGCGGAGCATGGGGTGTTCGGATATAACATTGTGCCTGACGAATGGTACGATGCCTATATAGACTGGTGGCGGACAAGACACGATTTCAAGATTGAAAAGGAATGGCTGATATTCTGCACAGGTGTTGTTCCGGCAATTTCGAGCGTTGTAAGAAAGCTGACAACGCCCGCCGAAAATGTGCTTATACTTACTCCGGTGTACAATATTTTTTTCAATTCCATCATAAACAACGGCAGAAACGTATTGGAATGTCCGCTCCGATATGACGGAACGGAGTACAGTATAGATTTTGAGGATTTAGAAAATAAGCTTGCAAATCCTCAGACTACGATGATGATATTCTGCAATCCGCATAATCCCGTAGGGAAAATATGGGACAAGGAAACATTACAAAAAATCGGTTCTCTATGCCGCAAGCATCATGTAATCGTTGTAAGCGATGAGATTCACTGCGATCTGACTCAAACGGGAAAAAGCTACGTTCCGTTCGCGTCGGTATCCGAGGAATGCAGAACTAACAGTATAACCTGTGTCGCCCCTACGAAAGCCTTTAATCTTGCGGGATTACAGACAGCGGCGGTTATTATTCCCGATGAGTATTTAAGGAACAAAGTAAACAGAGGACTAAATACAGATGAGGTTGCAGAGCCGAACAGCTTTGCTGTCCGGGCTGCTGTTGCGGCGTATAATCACGGCTCTAAGTGGCTTGATGGGTTAAGGCAATATATCGATGAAAACAGACGGATTGTATCGGAATTTATACAAAACGAGATACCGAGAATTAAACTTGTCAAGTCCGATGCGACATATCTTCTGTGGATTGATTGCAGCGAAATCGGAGTATCTTCAAATGCAATAGCGCAGTTTATAAGACATGAAACGGGATTATATATTTCAGACGGAATGCAGTACGGCAAGGGGGGAGAGCAATTTTTAAGACTCAATATAGCCTGCCCGAAGGAACGGCTGATTGATGGACTAAGCCGACTAAAAAAGGGTATTTCCGAATATGATAAATGGCTAACGTCAATGTGTTAGCAAGGCATAAAACACTAAACAAGCACACTATTAGCAAAATTGTAATAAGATAAAATCCGGTGATAACTAATCACCGGATTTTATTTCATACATTCAAATTCCAACCGTTATCATCGTGATAAATCATCAGGCGCGTCATGCCGCCGTCAATGCAGATGTTTTCGCCTGTGATAAATCCCGCCTTGCCCGAGCAAAGGTACAATACCATATTCGCAATATCCATCGGATTGCCGACTCTGCCGATAGGCTGCTGAACTGCGTCCGCGCCTGTATATTCTGTATATTCAGTATCAATCCAACCGGGTGAGATTGAATTTACTCTGACCTTGCCGGAAAGACTTACCGCAAGCGCGTGAGTGAGCGCGGAAATGCCGCCTTTTGCGGCTGTATAGCTTTCTGTCTCCGGCTGACTCATTCTGTCGCGCGAAGATGAAATGTTTACAATAGCCGCTCCGTCCGAGAAATACGGCATAAACAGCTTTGAGAGGTAAAACGGCGCGGTAACACCAACCGCCATAGCGTAGCTGAAATCCTCATACGAGCCGTTTGTTATGCCGCGCGTAATAGGCGGAGCGTTGTTGATAAGATAATCTACATGACCGTATTCGTCTATAACCTTTTTCGCAAATTCCTCAAGCACAGCTTTGTCGCCTATATCCCCGACAAAATGCTCACCTTGCGCGCTGTCTATTATACAGACCGTTGCGCCGTTTCTTTTAAATTCCTCCGCAACTGCCTTGCCTATTCCGTGCGCTCCGCCGGTAATGACCGCTACTTTATTTTTAAACATTATTGTACCTCTTAAATTTAGTTATTTTCAATCGACTTTACCACTCTTGCCGGATTTCCTACCGCGACCGCGTTTGCGGGAACATCTTTCGTCACTATCGACCCTGCGCCGATAATCGCGTTATCGCCTATCGTAACGCCGGGCAGAATAATCGCGCCCGAGCCAATCCATACGCGCTTGCCGATTTTGACAGGAGAGGGGATAAGAGAGCCGCGTGTTTCGGGATTCATATCGTGATTGAGCGTAGCAATTACCACATTATGCCCGATAAGCGCATTATCGCCTATCGTAATTCCGCCCTGATCCTGAAAACGGCAGCCGGAATTTATAAACACATTTTTGCCAAGTGTTATGTTTTTACCGCAGTCGGTAGTAAACGGCGGAAACAGACAGAAACCTTCGTCCACTTCTTTTCCTATGAGCTTGGAAAACAGCTCGCGCATCTCCTGCGGCGTGTGAAATTTATTATTGATTTCCGATGTTATCTTCATCGCCTCAAAGCTCAGTCCGGACATACACAAATGCGCCTCCGAGCCTGCCATGACATATTTACCGCTATTCATGTAATCAAGAAATTCTGATGTATTCATTTTTGATCCTCCCATATTCAATATGCTAATAGTATACACCTGTTTTACGGGAAAGTCCAATACTTATATTGAATACATAACTATGCCTTTTGGTTATTGCCAAAGGCCTCGCATAAGCGCTTCAAAAACAGGTCTGAAGCCTTTGAGAACACTTGATTCTTTTTCCATGCCACATACGGCTTTATTTCGTACTGCGACTCCAGAGGAACAAAACAAAGCGGACTTTCATCGGTTATTTTGATAAGCCTGTCAAGGCACAGCGCGTATCCAAGCCCTTCCTCAACAAGCAGCGACGCATTGTAAATCAGATTATATGTCGCGACGATATTGAGCGAATCAAGTATCTTTTTTACTTGTTTTTCCGGCGCGTGATAATGAGGCTGAGCCGATACTATAAGCGGCATCTTTTTTAAATCATTAAAGCTGATAGCTTCGCGGTCGGCAAAAGGACTGTCCTTTTTCATTAAAATTCCGAATATGTCGGTTGAAGGTAATTCAACGTAGTTATATTTTGAAGCATCGTTCGCGTCAAGGAGCAGTCCGAAATCAATCAGTCCTTTATCCAGCCGTTCCATAACGATTTCAGCATTACCGCTGAAAATATGGTAGTGGATATCCGGATAATCATTTTGTATGTCCTTTGCGATCTTTGCAAGATGACGCATAACCTCTGTTTCTCCTGCACCGATATAGATATCTCCGCTTATTGAATCATCTGTGGCGGTGATTTCCGCTTCCGTTTTATCGACTAAATCAATAATCTCCTCCGCGCGGCGGCGAAAAAGCATTCCGTCCTCAGTGAGAGTTATGCGTTTGTTACCGCGGATAAAAAGCTGTTTGCCGAATTTCTGCTCCATATCCATAAGCTGACGCGACAATGTAGGCTGCGAAAGGTGGAGAGCCTGTGCCGCGCCGGAAATTGACTGTTCCCGTGCGACAGCGAGAAAGTATCTTAAAACGCGTATTTCCATAATTTTTCTCCTTTCTACGCTACGCAAAACTATGTTTTGACTTTCTACGGCATTCGTTGCCTTTGGCAACATGCCTGCAACTTGCAAGTAAGTTGCTCACTATGCTACAATTCGCAAGTGAATTGTTCACCTTTTTGTGTGTTTTTATAGTATAACATTTTTTTGATATACCTGTCAAGCATATCTAAGTATAGGATATAAGTATTGGACAAAAGGTATATATTGGATTATAATAACCTTAGGGTGTTATCAAAATCAAAGATTTTGACACCCTTAAGAACATTGCAACATAACGCTACGGCGGCGATGCCGCCTCGCAGTTATGTTGTAATTAAAGTATATAAATTGATGAGGAGGCATTAATAATGGAAAAAAATACAGCAGGCAGAGATCAGTTGGGCGATTTTGCACCTAAGTTTGCAGAATTAAACGATGATGTGTTATTCGGAGAGGTATGGGCAAGAGAAGATAAGCTGTCGGTGCGTGACAGAAGCATTGTAACAGTCACAGCGTTGATGTCAAGCGGTATTCTGGACAGCTCTTTGGAGTTTCATATTCAGAACGCAAAAAATCACGGTGTCACAAAGGAAGAAATGGCTGAAATAATAACTCACGCTGCTTTTTATGCAGGCTGGCCGAAGGCATGGGGTGCGTTCAGACTGGCAAAAGAGGTTTATAAAGGAGAGTAAAAATCATGTTAGGAAATTTTAAATATTCAAACCCGACCAAAATTTATTTCGGCGAGGACTCGCTGCAATTTTTGAATGAAGAACTTCCGAAGTATGGTCAGAACATCATGCTGACCTACGGCGGAGGTTCTATCAAGAAGAACGGCATTTATGATAAAGTTGTAGAAATTCTGACAGCAAACGGTAAGACAGTTTTTGAGGACGCGGGCGTTATGCCGAACCCGACTGTTGAGAAGCTCTACGAGGGCTGCAAAATTGCAAAGGAAAATAATGTTGACCTGATTTTAGCGGTTGGCGGCGGCTCGGTCTGCGATTATGCAAAAGCGGTATCGGTTTCAACCTACTGCGAGGAAGAACCGTGGGATAAGTATTATCTGCGTATGGAGGACGTGGACAATAAAATCATTCCTGTCGGCTGTGTTCTGACAATGGTTGGCACAGGCTCTGAAATGAACGGCGGTGCGGTTATTACCAACCACGAACAAAAACTGAAAATAGGTCATGTGTTCGGCGATAACGTGTTCCCGAAGTTCTCAATCCTCAATCCCGTATATACCTACACCTTGCCGGAATATCAGATGGTAGCAGGATTTTACGATATTATGAACCATATCACCGAACAGTATTTCTCCGGCGAGGATGATAACACCTCCGATTATATCATGGAAGGTCTTATGAAGTCGCTTATTCACAGCTCACGGATTGCCATTAAAAATCCGAAAGACTACGAAGCGCGCAGCAACATCATGTGGACAGCTACATGGGCGCTCAACACGCTTGTCGCTATGGGTAAGTCCACTGACTGGATGGTGCATATGATAGGTCAGTCGGTAGGCGCGTACACCGACGCTACTCATGGTATGACTCTTGCGGCTATATCCTTGCCGTATTACAGATATATAATGCCTTACGGACTTGCTAAATTCAAGAGATTTGCTGTAAATGTATGGAATGTAAATCCTGAAAACAAAACCGATGAGGAAATTGCAGCAGAAGGTCTTAACGCAATGGAAGCATGGATGAATGAACTCGGTCTTGTTATGAATATAACTGACCTCGGCGCGACTGAGGATATGATAGAGAGTATCGCAAACGGCACATTTATAATGCCGGGAGGTTATAAGGTGCTGACCCATGAGGAGATTGTGGATATATTAAAGAATAGTCTATAAGAATATATTAAGGGGGACGGCATAATGGCAATAAATTTGAAAAAGGCAGTTGCATTTCTCATAGCTATGGTGATGATATGTGTTGGCTTTGCATTGGTTATAGGACTAAACAATAGCGGGGATTTGGCTGCGGCAGCTGATGAGGAAACAATTATCACATTGCAGATTGATAATCCAGATATGACTGTAAACGGTCAGCCCAATGAAATTGATCCCGGACGCGGAACAACCCCCGTTATTGTTAGCGACAGAACGCTCGTTCCGGTAAGGGCGATTATTGAAGCAGTCGGCGGTACAGTTGAGTGGAATCAGGACACGCAGACAGCAACGCTCGCGTATAACGGCGATGTGATACGTCTTACAATTGATTCAGCGACAGCATATTTAAACGATGTGGCAAATGAGCTTGATGTTACTCCGGCGATAATAAACGACAGGACAATGCTTCCGATTCGCTTTATTGCCGAGAGTTTCAAATTTACAGTGGGCTGGAACGGCAGTACGCAAACAATTACAATTACCGTTCCTGCTTTTGAAATAATCGGCGGAGCGGACGGCGAAACAGACATTGTTGTAAGCGATGAAGATGCATCTGTTGTGTATATGACAACAGAGATAACGCCCGAAGCACTTGTGGCAATTTATGAAAAACTTAATTTCAAGCCGGAGGGCAATGTCGCTGTTAAAATATCCACAGGAGAACCGCCCAACAGCAACTATTTAAGAGCGGAGCTTATAAAGGATTTAGTTCAGTCCGTGGACGGAACGATTGTCGAATGTAACACGGCTTACGGCGGCAGACGCGCTGAAACCGAATTGCATAAGCAGGTAGCCGAGGAGCATGGCTACACCGAAATCGCTGACGTTGATATTATGGATGAGGACGGTTCACTTGAAATTCCCGTAAATGCCAAAAACGCAACAATCCACGAAAACTATGTAGGCGCACATCTTAAAAATTACGACTCGCTTATTTGTCTTGCTCATTTCAAGGGTCACGCTATGGCGGGCTACGGCGGCGCGATTAAAAATATGTCGATAGGAATTGCATCAAGCGAAGGCAAGGGCTGGATTCACAGCGGCGGTACATCAAAGACCGGCAATATCTTTGGCGGTGAACAGGATAAATTCCTTGAAGCTATGGGTGATGCGACAAGCGCCGTTATTGATTTTATGGACGGCAAGGTTGTGTATATAAACGTAATGAACCGTCTGTCTGTTGACTGTGACTGCTCCGGACGTCCGTCAGAGCCTGATATGCACGACATAGGCATACTTGCATCGTATGACCCTGTCGCACTCGATCAGGCGTGTATTGATTTGATTTATGCTGAGAAGGACGGCGACGGCGCATCCCTTGTGAACCGTATAGAAAGCCGCAACGGACTTCACACGCTTGAACATGCGGTAGAAATCGGCTTGGGAAGCCGTGAATATACTTTAGTTAGTATAGACAACTGATTTTTGAGAGGATGTATAAAATGATTTGGGATATTATACAGCGTGAGTTTATTTATGTATGGTATTATTTTGAGGTGCAGCTCCGGCAGATAGTATTTTACTGGGCATTGGGCATTGTCATCGGCTCGGTTATATCTGTGTTTGGCAAGCAGAAAATCCATTCACTTATGACTGTAATCCAAGATAAGCACTTAGGTGTATTTGGAATTATCCCCGCAAGCTTAATTGGAATTGCCTCGCCGCTTTGTATGTACGGTACGATTCCTATTGCCGCGTCATTTTCGCAAAAGGGTATGCGTGACGATTATCTTGCAGCGTTTATGACGAGCAGTGTGCTGTTAAATCCGCAGCTATTGATATACAGTGCTGCGCTCGGAAATTTCGCACTGTGCGTGAGATTTGTTTCATGCTTCCTATGCGGAATTACAGCGGGACTCGTTGTGCGCTTTTGTTTCAAGCATAAGCGCTTCTTTAACTTTGACGGATTTTCGGAGCGCGCAAGCCGCGACACCGACCCGAATTTGTTTATGCGCCTTTTAAAGAATATCGGCAGAAACATAAAGGCGACAGGCCCGTATTTTCTGCTCGGTATATTGCTGAGCGCGCTATTCCAGAGATACGTTCCGGCAGACGCTTTCGCAAAGCTATTTGTAAATAACGAGGGCTTCGGACTGCTTATGGCGGCAACAATCGGAGTTCCGCTATATGCCTGCGGCGGCGGTACAATTCCGCTCCTGCAACAGTGGCTTACGGACGGAATGAGTATGGGCAGCGCAACAGCGTTTATGATAACAGGTCCGGCAACGAAGATTACAAATCTCGGTGCGCTTAAAATTGTACTTGGTATAAAGCCTTTTGCATTTTACATAGCGTTTGTGATGGGATTTGCTTTGGTGAGCGGATTTGTTGTGAATTTGATATAAATATGCTTTGCGAAATAGAAATCAGACTATTGCTCTCATTTGAAGGATGGGACTGTACTACAGGATAAGAAATCGTTTTTGAACAGAGACGAGAATGGAAGAGAAAAGAAGAGGAAAGCTGTCATGTTGCTTTTGCCGTCCGGGATTATGTCGGAACAATACATCACCTTTGACGCATAACGATAAAACAGTAGAATGATTGAGGTTTTTATTGACATTAGAAATATATTATGATAAAATCAATGTGTATATTATGGTAATGTTGAACTTGAGTTTTTCACTCGTAATAATGCAATAATGAGGTTTGAGAATGAACAAAATTGTAAGTGACAAAACTGAACTTGATACGTTTGTTAATGGCGTATTGGTTGATACTTTTTCAAAGATTTTCAAAGTAAATGTAAATACAGGTGAATATACAGTCTATAAAGATGACAGCCTTCTTGGCGGTGACGGTCTTGATGATATCCGGGATATCTATAGCTATATAGAAAGGCTTATTACTGATAAGATTATCTATCCTGAGTATGCTACGGCTTGCCGGAGATTTACAAATCCTGAGTATGTACGAAAAAGTATTTTCTCGGGAGAAAGAAGAATTGTGCAGAGTTACAGACGCCGTACCGCTGAGGGTGACAAATGGATCACTTTAGCAGTTATCGCAGGGGACGACTGCGGCCCGGAAAATCCGGAGGTGCTTTATACATGGCGTGAATCTGACTCTGATGCTATAACGCTGCTTGATACGCTGCCAACCATCTCCTCGCTGTATGATAAGCTCCTCAGAATAAATCTCACAAACAACACTTTTGAACCGGTTATTGTAGATGCTGACGAACAGGAAAGACTTGTCGGCGGCGTAATAAATATGTATGAATGGTGGGCAGGCTATTCAAAGAACGGAAATGTAGCCGCAGAGGACATGGGCGAATTCAGCGCGCTCACCAAGATAGGAAGTTTGCAAAAACGATTTGCCGAGGATCCGACTCCGATAAACTTCCGCTACCGCAGAAAGGTAGGAGACGAGTATCGCTGGATGCAATTGCAGATAGCGCCGAGTGTTGAATACAGCGAGGAAAATCAGATTATGCTGCTTTCCCTGAAGGATATTCATGATGAATATACAGCTGAGATGCGCAGCCGTCAGGAGCTTATTGACAATATGAACCGTGACGCGCTCACAAACCTTTATAACCGTCTCAAATTTAATGCTGATATTGAGAATTTTGAGAAAAGCAGCGGTGCTCTGTTCGCTTGTCTGTATATAGACGTTAACGGTCTCCATGAGTTAAATAACCTTCTCGGACACCAAAAGGGTGATGATATGCTTTGTTGCGTTGCCCGCACCCTGAAAAGCAACTTTCCTGACGACAGAGTATATCGTATCGGCGGTGATGAATTTGTAGTCCTGAGCATAAAGCAGTCAGGAAATTCGATGGCAAAGACTGTTGACAATGTGCGCCGTGAACTTCTCAAGGATAATTATGAGATTTCTGTTGGAATTGCTACAGGTGAATGCGGAGAGAACGTTGAGAAAATAGTTGCGGCAGCAGAATATGAAATGCGTAATGACAAAGAGATGTACTATATGCGCAACGGTGATAGACGCAGAAAACGTCAGATGAACGAAGAACTTGAACAGATGCTTGTTGAAAAGCACGACAGTGAGTATTTCCTGAATCTCATTGCGCATCAGTTCTCGGGTGTGTATTTCGTAGATCTTATGAGCGATACCAACCGTCATATTTACACCCCGGATTTCTTCCTGAAGTATCTCGAAGAGGCTGACGATTGCTTTAGCGTTGCAGTTCGGATTTATGTTGAAAAATCCGTCAAGAGTGAGTATCATGACCGCTTTTATGAAGTCCTCGACTATGACAAGCTTGATAAAAAGCTAAGAGAGAACGAAACCGTACAGTTTGCATATCAAAAAACAGATGGTATATGGCTGAATGTCCGTATACGTGAGGTTGACAGACAGGATAATAAAAAACCTGAGACAATATGGATATTCTCGGAGGATGTACGCTGATGGATTAAACGGCTAACCACGGACAAGATTTCCCGGTTGGTAATGTTTATCTCTTTGAGTACTGTAATAGGATTAGAGTCATATAATGATTTAGGAATAGGTAGGTTTGTTGCAATGTTTAACGCACTGATAGCCATTTATATTATACAGATTATAGTGATGATTATATGCATAAGAATCATCAATAAAAGCAATAACGTGAACCGGAAAAGCATGCTCCGGTTAGTTGGCACGGCAATTATTACGGCGGCGGGTTACACGATATCTATCCTGATTCCGGCAAGATACCAGGGGCTTGCGGTGTTTATGGAAGGAGTATATTTTATCGGTACGGACTGGCTGGTGATTGCCCTGATGTTATTTGTGGCAGACTATACGCGCACACAGCGGTTCGTAAAGATACCAAAGCTGATTTTTGCCGGTGTAGCTGTCATTGATTCGATTTCTCTTGTTCTTAATGCGTTTATGAGGCATATGTTTACCTTGGAACGCGCAGTATTGAGCTGGACGAAATATTGGCAGATTCATTATAAACCACTGCACTATGTACATATGTATTTTGTTTATTTTATGGTCGCTTTCTGCGTCTCTCTTCTGCTG
>JAFLUB010000045.1 GCA_022509025.1 Oscillospiraceae bacterium
AATTCGCAAAACATATATAATCAGTCTAGTTTTCAATCAGCGCAATAAATTCATTGTATATTATATAATTTTTAAAGAAAATAGTCAAGGTTAAATAAATTGTTTTGTGGAAATCATTTTCAGTTTTGTTAATTGGATAATTGCTTTTTTATGGTATATCATATATAATTATATGGAAGTTATTAATAGACGTGAATAATGTCGTTTAACAACGAACGAAAAAAGGAGTGATAATAATGAAAAAGACATTGATTGTAGTAGATATGCAGAATGATTTTATTGATATGGCTCTCGGTACAAAAGAAGCAGTGGATATTATGCCAAAGGTTAAGGCAAAAATAGAAGAGTATGCAAAGAACGGTGATGAAATAATATATACTCGTGATACTCACGGTGAGGATTATCTTGAAACGCCGGAGGGGAAGAAGCTCCCTGTTGTGCATTGCGTGAAAGGTACTAAGGGCTGGGAAATAGCGGACGGGCTCTATGTTGACGGCTGCAAAATAATAGATAAGCCTAACTTCGGTTGGCCGCGCTGGGATAGCGAATGTCTTGAAGACGTTGAAATTATCGGTCTTTGCACTGATATATGTGTAGTATCAAACGCGCTTATTATTAAGGCTGTGTTCCCAAACGCCGACGTAAAGGTTGATAAAACTTGCTGTGCAGGAGTGACACCGGAAAGTCACGAAGCAGCTATCACAACAATGCGTATGTGTCAAATTGATATAATTGGTGAATAATAAACAATACAATAAAACTTAATGGAGGTGCATTTAAATGTTTGATGCAGTAAAGGTAAAAAATGAATGTGTGGAATGGATAAGAGACTTTTTTAAAAATAATGGCCCTGACTGCAATGCGGTAGTCGGAATATCAGGAGGAAAGGACAGCTCAATCACAGCCGCTTTATGTGTTGAAGCGTTAGGTAAGGACAGAGTGATAGGTGTTCTTATGCCAAAGGGAGAACAGCATGATATTGATATGGCGTATATGCTTGTTAATCATCTTGGAATAAAGTATTATGTTGTAAATATAAAGGACGCTGTGGACGGACTGCTTAACAGTATGCCCACGGAGCTTGATATATCAGACCAGACTAAAATAAATCTTCCGCCAAGAATCAGAATGTCCACACTTTACGCAATAAGCCAGTCAGTAAACGGACGCGTTGCGAACACGTGTAATCTTTCCGAGGACTGGGTAGGGTATTCCACGAGGTACGGCGACGCTGCCGGTGATTTCTCACCGCTATCGCATCTCACGGTAACAGAACTAAAGGAAATAGGATACGTATTAGGCGTTCCGAAGGAGCTTGTAGACAAAACTCCGATAGACGGTCTTTGTGGTAAAACAGACGAGGAGAATCTTGGTTTTACCTATGCAGAACTGGATGTTTATATCCGTACAGGTGAAATCACAGATATTAAAAAGAAGGAAATAATAGATAAAAAGCATGCGGCTAATCTTTTTAAGCTTCAGCTGATGCCAAGCTTCAAACCTGAATTTTAACAAAAGGGGAGAGGCGGGATTTTGGAAGCAGTGCAGATTAAACAGCGCTGTTTTCAACGTAGAGTAAGGGGTGAAATAAGTGGCGAATGATTTTTCAAAAGGGAAAGTCTGGAAAAACATTATTTATCAGGCTTTTCCTTTAATGCTGGCACAACTGGTTCAGCTTTTATATAACGTGGTGGATCGTATTTATATAGGTCATCTTCCGGGTGCAAACGGCATGGCACTGACGGGCATCGGACTTGCATTTCCTCTGACCACCTTAATTGCCGCGTTTACATATCTTTTCGGCACAGGCGGTACACCTCTGTTTTCTATCGCCAGAGGCGCAAAGGACGAGGAGAGAGCAGGGAAAATACTTGGCAATACATTTTCTTTGCTTTTAGCTACATCGATTATCTTATTTGTATTATGTTATATATTCCGTAGACCAGCGCTGTACTTGTTTGGAGCCGGTGACGCTTCTTATATGTATGCTGATGCATATCTGCGTATTTATTTGTTCGGAACAACTTTCTCTATGCTTTCTACAGGATTAAACGGGTTTATTAATGCTCAGGGATTTCCGCGGACGGGAATGCTGACCACATTAATCGGCGCTGTTTTAAATCTGATTCTTGACCCTGTTTTTATCTTTGCGCTTAATATGGGAGTAGGCGGAGCAGCTCTGGCTACGGTGCTTAGTCAGATGATATCATGTGTCTGGGTGCTTAGATTTTTAACAGGGAAGAGGGCGCTGATTACAATTAAGAAAAAAAATCTGATGCCGGATTGGAAATTGGTACGAAAGATAGCTGCTCTCGGTATGTCAGGATTTATTATGCAGGGCACAAACTGCCTGGTTCAGGTTGTATGCAATGCAACTCTTAAACTGTTTGGCGGCGATCTGTACGTGGGTATTATGACAATAATCAACTCTGTACGTGAAATTTTATCTCTGCCGGTTATTGGATTAACGAGCGGCTGTCAGCCTGTAATCGGATACAATTACGGAGCAAAACGTTATGATAGAGTGAAACAGGGAATAAGATTTACTTCAATTTTAGGAGTCTGCTACACGCTTATAATATGGATAGTTGTGTTGTTGACTCCGCGTTTTCTGCTGTCAATTTTCACAGAGGACGCTGCCATGCTGACTGAAGGTGTTAAAGCTATGCAAATTTATTTCTTCGGATTCTTCTTCATGTCATTTCAGTTCATGGGACAGTCCTCATTTACGGCACTGGGATACTCAAAACAGGCAATATTTTTCTCGCTGCTGAGAAAGGCTGTTATCGTGGCACCACTTACTCTTATATTACCCAGGTTCGGATTTGGAGTTGACGGTGTATTTCTTGCAGAGCCGATATCAAATGCTGTAGGTGGAATTGCCTGTTTTATGACAATGTATTTTGTGTTATACCGAAAACTTAAATAAACTTACATAGAAAAAAGTCCACGCAAATGATGTCATTTCATTCTCTATATCAAAGGTCTGTTGATGATTAAATTTGTGTTGGGTAGGAAGTATAAGACGTACATAAATACTGTAAATGCAATTAAACACGGCAATAACTATTGAAGGGGTATTTTCATGTCGTAGTTTGTCTAAAAAGTAGGTTGACGATTATAAGCAAAAAGACTATATATAAAAACATAATCCAAGTAAGATAAATCACTCTTTATTATACTTAGACCTATAAATTTACAATGATTGAGCCGATATCCTCTAAAATACCTGTTTTCAGTTCTATAAGCTCTGTTCCGTGCGATTTGCAAAACAGCTTTATTCTTTCCGTATCAGGATGAGTTTTTATTTCTCCGTTTACAGCGAGTAGTTTTTTTTCTACAAGTCCTGTAGCTCCTCCAATAAATCCATAACTAAGGTTTCTGAGTTTTATAAATCCATCTCTTATTCTGATAACGTCTATTCTGTTTTCAGATGCTTTCTTTGCAATTCCATTGTCTGATGTTATCATTGCATTTCCGGTTAAAGTACAAATATTGCATTTACTATACCCCTGTCGTACGTTCAGAATTTTCTTTGACATAGCTTTATATTCCGAGAGAATTTCTATCGCCGTATAAGCAGAGTTGCATATGACGTAATCATCAAGAACTGCCGCATTATACGGAATATCATACGGATATTTTTTTCCAAGTCCAGCAGAGCCTTTTATAAGTTCTATATCGTCATTCATCAGTTTTCTATAATGCGCAAAAACCTCGGGTGCGCAAATAAATTTGTCGTTTACGAGGTAATGTATCTGTATATCAGCATGAGTTGCTATGGCATCGTATAAATCAGTTTTTGCTGTTGGTATAACAGTCAGTCCGATATCTTCAAGACTATATATTGTTTTATTATCCGCCCTGCAATCCACTATGGCAATTTTTCCCATAATATGTAAAATTACTCCTTAATTTATAATTTAGTTTACATAATATTATTATGGTAAACCTATCGCTCTAAAGTATCTAAAAAATCAACTGCCGCTTGTGCCATTATAGCGCTTCCGATTGGCAAAGCATCCTCATCAGCCTTAAACTTAGGGCTGTGTATGGGATATATCGCGCCTTTTTCGGTATTTCCTACTCCTAATTTAAAATAAGATGATTTGACGCGTTCACCGAAATATGCAAAATCATCGCCTGCCATTGATGGTGCGTCGAGTGTTACTACATCATTTATACAGCTTAACTTTTCTGCGCTTTGTTTTATAATTTTGTTCATATCTACGTCATTCACAACAGGTGGAAACAGAACATTAAAATTAAATTCAATTGATGCATTCATTTCCTTTGCAGTAGATAGAGCAATATCTTCCAGGAGACGTATAAGTTTTTCCCTGGTATCAGGGTCAAGTGAGCGCGCAGTGCCTGTCATTACCGCCGTATCAGGAATTGCGTTCCTGCAAGTCCCGCCGTTTATAGTGCAGATTGTTACCACACACGGAAGATTGTATTTTTTCGGAATTTCATGATATTTATTAAGTATAGCTGCACAGACCGAAAGCGGATTAATACATTTTTCAGGATATGCGCCATGTCCGCCGATACCGTGTATTATAATTTCAAAATCATCAGGTGATGCCATAACGGGACCGTCTTTAATCTGGATATTGCCTGTCTTTTCAAGCGGCTCAACATGCAGCGCAAAAGCGCCGTCAACATGAGGATTTTCCATGATTCCATCCTCAATCATCGGCAAAGCTCCGCCATTTCCTTCTTCAGCAGGCTGAAACACAAGCTTGACATTGCCGTTTAATTTATCCTTTATATCATATAAAATCTTAGCCGCTCCTAAAAGACACGCAGCGTGAATGTCGTGTCCGCAGGCATGCATATATCCTTCGCGCTCTGATTTTATTTCAAAATCACTTTCATCAGTTATCGGGAGCCCATCTATATCGGCTCTTAATAAAATGGTTTTTCCGGCATTTTTGCCCTCTATAAGCGCAACTGTACCGGTTTTTGCCGCTATTGTGTACGGAATACCGTATTCAGTGAGTTTTTCACGTATAAATTCAGCAGTTTTTATCTCCTCAAAATCAGTTTCAGGAGTTTTGTGAAGCTCACGGCGTATTGATATAAGCTCATCCTTTAATTCAAATGCTCTTTTTTCTATCATTTCAATTCTCCTTTTCACGGTATAAAAGAAGCATGCAGATTGCTCTTTTGAGGAGTGCCGACGTATACTGATACTTCAAACTCCGATAAAGGGTAATATGCCACGCTTATTTTTTACCGTATCATTTCCTCAAATTCATCTTCACTGATTACCGTTATACCAAGGCTGTTCGCCTTATCAAGCTTGCTTCCTGCTTCCGCACCGGCGAGTACATAGTCTGTCTTTTTTGAAACGCTTGATGATGTTTTTCCGCCATATGATTCTATGATTTTACCCGCTTCGCTGCGCTTATATTTTTCAAGAGTTCCTGTTAAAACAAATGTCTTACCCTCAAAACGGTTGTCCACAAAAGCCGCTTCACTATCATCGACACAATTTACACCTGCGTCTTCAAGCTTTTTTATAAACTCCTTTGTCTGTTCCTCGGAAAAGAATTCAACGATTGATTGAGCCATTTTCGCGCCAATATCGGGTATAATCGTCAATTCTTCAACAGTTGCGGAGCGCAGATTGTCAAGTGTTTTATACCGTGCGGAAAGAATTTTTGCCGCTTTTTCACCTATATGTCGTATTCCGAATGCATTTATAAGACGATACAGCGGATTTGTTTTTGATTTTTCAAGCGCAGCGATAAGATTTTGGGCGGACTTATCGCCAAGCTTGTCCATGACCGCAATATCTTCACTCTTAAGATAATATAAATCAGCCGCAGTTTCAATCAGTTTTCTATCAAGCATCTGCTCAATGATTGATGGACCGAGACCGTCTATATCCATCGCTGTACGCGACACGAAATGAATAATATTTCTCATCCGCTGAGCCGGACAATTTACGCCTGTGCAGCGGTACGCCGCTTCACCTTCCTCGCGTACAATAAGCGCACCGCATTCAAGACAATGCGTAGGCATCTGGAATTCCTTTTCATCGCCCGTTCTTTCTTCCTTCACAACCTCAACAACCGCGGGTATAATATCCCCCGCCTTTTCAATAACAACCCTATCCCCTATCCTTATATCCTTTTCACGGATATAATCAAGGTTATGAAGTGTTGCGCGGGATACATTTGAACCGGCTATATGCACAGTATCAAGTATAGCAAGCGGTGTAACAACTCCTGTTCTTCCGACCTGTACCTTTATATCGCGTATAACAGTCGTCTGTTTTTCGGCAGGATACTTATAAGCTATAGACCAGCGCGGGAACTTTGCAGTGTCTCCCAAAAGCTCGCGGGACGCAATATCATTAACCTTAACAACGGCGCCGTCTATATCAAAGCTGAGTGTACCTCTCTCCTCACCTATCTCATTTATACGTTCATATGCCTCATCTATTGTGTTATACTCTTTTTTATCAAGTATAGTCTTAAATCCCTGCTCCTGAAGAAATTCAAGCCCCTCTATATGTGTTTTTATGTCCCTGCCCTGTATCTGCTGGATGTTAAATACAAAGATATCAAGATTTCTTTTGGCCGCTATTTTTGAATCAAGCTGTCTTAATGAGCCTGCCGCTGCGTTTCGGGGGTTAGCAAAAAGCGGCTGCTCGTTACTTTCTAAAAACGCATTTATCTTTTCAAAATCAGGTCTTGATATAAAGACCTCTCCGCGCACTTCAAGATAAGGTATTTTATCTTTTAATGACAGTGGAACGGTTTTTATAGTCTTGATATTTTCAGTAACATCCTCGCCAACCAATCCATCACCACGAGTAGAGCCACGCCTAAATTCTCCGTCTATATATTCAAGAGACACTGAAAGACCGTCTATTTTTTGCTCTACCGTGTATTTTGCATCAGGTATAACGGCTTTTACGCGTCTGTCAAAATCTATAAGTTCATCTTTAGAAAATGCCTTCTGCTGGCTGAGCATCGGCACCTCATGCCGCGCTTCTCCAAAGCTTTTTACAGCCTCGCCGCCGACACGCGCCGTCGGAGAATTAGTTTTTTTATATTCAGGATATTTTTCTTCAAGCTGCTCTAATTCCACAAGCAACGCATCAAATTCAAAGTCTGATATTTCAGGAGCATCATCAACATAGTACTTATGATTATGATAATTAAGCTCCTTTGTTAATTCTTCAATACGCTTTTCAATGTCGTTCATCAAAAAAATCCTTTCTATTCCATTAATGCGCCTATCCCTGAGCCGCCGTAATATTCAGGTGTATCACCTACTATAACTGTTTCACTTAAGAGTGCGGAAGTTGTTATAGTCTCATTCTCGGAAAACGTCAGTCCAACAAATGACATTTCCAGTGATACATCAAGATAAAGCCTGTGATAAACCTGATTTATCCCTGCCGAATCAAACTCCTCCCTGAAATCTGTATTAAGCATACTCATGGGATATATTCTTATAGGTATCTGAGGTCCCATACCGGCAAGAAAATACAGGTTTGTCGCGCTGCCAAGAGGCATATTTACAGTTTCTGATTGAAAATTTTTTATATTGTCCTGTATCTCTCTGTTTAATTCAGCTTTAAGTTTATTAATTTTTATTGTATCTGTCGATAGGGTTTTTATACCACTTTCGCTTTTTTCGCTTACTTCCGTAAGATTTGAATAGAGTTCATTAGAAAAAACTTTGTTAATTGACTCATTCACAATGCTATTAGCCATATTATTAGCATACGAAGCCGCATAATCAAGAAAAGCCGGTTGCAATCGAATAAGCACGGCAAAAAACAGAATCGCTAAAATAAGCAGTACGAAAAAAATTGAAGTCAAAGCGCTTCCCTTTGTCCTGCGGCGACCAATACCTAATCTCATAAAAACCCCTCCCCGACACTGTATATTATGCCGGGGAGTGAATTTTCGTTACTTATCTTCTCTTACTGTCAATTTCCTCTTTAATAGCTGCAATGAATTCATCTACAGCCATAGCGCCCTTGTCGCCTTCTTTTCTCGAACGCACCGATACTGTTCCGTTTTCAATATCCTTATCGCCTACAACAAGCATATAAGGTACCTTTTCAAGCTGAGCTTCTCTTAGCTTGTAGCCGAGTTTTTCGCTTCTATCGTCAACCTCTATACGAATAATACCATTCTCTTCAAGCCTTTTCTTAACCTCGTATACATAATCAAGATGCCTGTCTGCTATCGGCAGCATCTTAATCTGTACAGGCGCAAGCCATGTCGGGAACGCTCCGGCGTACTTTTCTATAAGCAATGCAAGAGTTCTCTCATAGCAGCCTATTGACGTTCTGTGAATGATATACGGATTCTTCTTTGTTCCGTCCTTGTCAACATATTCCATTCCGAATTTCTCAGCTAGCATCTGGTCAATCTGAATAGTAATCAGAGTGTCCTCCTTGCCGTGAACATTCTTAATCTGAACATCAAGCTTTGGACCGTAGAACGCAGCTTCGCCTATGCCGATTTTATACTCAATACCCAAATCGTCCAGAATTTCTTTCATAACGCCCTGAGCCTCGTCCCACTGTTCTTCTGTGCCGATATATTTCTCGCGGTTATCAGGATCCCACTGTGAGAAGCGGTATGAAACATCCTCATAAAGACCAAGAGTTGTGAGCATATACTTCATAAGCTCAACGCAGCCTCTGAATTCGTCTGCAAGCTGTTCAGGAGTACACATAAGATGTCCCTCTGAAATCGTGAACTGACGCACACGGATAAGTCCGTGCATTTCACCTGATGCTTCGTTTCTGAAAAGCGTTGATGTTTCGTTTAATCGCATCGGCAAATCTCTGTATGAACGTCCGCGGTTCAGGAACGCCTGGTACTGGAACGGACATGTCATAGGACGCAGAGCAAATACCTCTTTATCGTTCTCAGGATCGCCCAGAACGAACATACCGTCCTGATAGTGATCCCAATGACCTGATATTCTATATAAATCGCTCTTTGCCATGAGAGGAGTTTTTGTAAGCTGCCAGCCACGTTTCTGTTCCTCGTCCTCTACCCAACGCTGCAAGAGCTGAATAATTCTTGCGCCCTTTGGAAGCATTATAGGCAGTCCCTGACCGATATAGTCGCATGTTGTGAACAGCTCAAGTTCACGTCCAAGCTTGTTATGATCGCGTTTTTTCGCTTCTTCCAGCTGCTCTAAATGCGCTTCAAGGTCTGCTTTATTTAAAAACGCAGTACCATAAATGCGCTGAAGCATTTTATTCTTTTCATCGCCTCTCCAATATGCACCGGTTGCGCTCAGAAGCTTATACGCTTTTACCTTAGATGTGTAGTTTACATGAGGTCCTGCGCAAAGATCAGTAAAATCACCCTGTTTATAGAAGGAAATAGTAGCATCTTCGGGCAGGTCGTTTATAAGCTCAACCTTATACGGCTCATCCTTCATTAATTCAAGTGCTTCTGCGCGCGGAAGCTCAAAACGCTCTATTTTAAGATTTTCCTTTACTATCTTTTTCATTTCCTTTTCAAGCTCTTCCAAGTCCTCCGGCGTGAATGTGTGCTCAGTGTCGAAGTCATAGTAGAATCCGGTGTCAATCGCCGGTCCGATTGCAAGATTTGCATCGGGATAAAGTCTTTTCACCGCCTGCGCGAGAATATGCGAAGCGGAATGTCTTAATGTTTGCAGTTCATTCATTTCCATTGTTATACAACCCTTTCTTTAATTAAACTAAAAACACCCCTAAAGAGCGGATTACTCCGCCTCTTTAGGGGTGCAAGATTTGCACGGTTCCACCCTAATTACAATACACAATGTATTGTCACTTAGTTTTGACCTTGTTTCGTAAGGCATACGGTATACTTAATAGGATTAACGTTCAGTATACAGCTCCGAAGTGGTGTTCACTTTGAGCCCGCCAAAGAATGCTTCCAGCCCACGGCATTCTCTCTCTTTTGGTTTTTGCCCAAAGCTACTGTCTTCATCATTGCTCTTTTCATATTCTATCACTTATTATTACGTTTGTCAAGCAGTTTATCATAGCATTTTCTTAAGATATTCACCCGTGTATGAGCCTTCGGTCTTTGCCACCTTTTCAGGAGTGCCCGACGCTATAACGCGTCCGCCGTTGTCGCCGCCTTCAGGACCCATGTCTATAATATAATCCGCTGTTTTAATAACATCCAGATTATGCTCTATGACAACTACGGTGTTTCCGCCTTCAACAAGCTTATCAAGTACTTCCGTAAGCTTATGCACATCGGCGGTATGAAGTCCTGTTGTAGGTTCGTCAAGCACGTATATTGTCTTACCCGTACCTGTTCTCGAAAGCTCCGTTGCGAGTTTTACTCTCTGCGCCTCGCCGCCTGATAGCGTTGTTGAACTCTGACCGAGCTTTATATAACCAAGTCCGACATCCTGAAGCGTTTGGAGCTTACGGCGTATTTTCTGGATATTAGCGAAAAACTCCACAGCTTCGTCAATAGTCATATCAAGCACTTCATATATGTTTTTACCCTTATATTTTACCTCAAGAGTTTCCCTGTTATACCTTTTTCCTTTGCAAACCTCGCATGGCACGTAAACGTCCGCTAAAAAGTGCATTTCTATCTTTTTTATACCGTCTCCGGAGCAAGCCTCGCAGCGTCCGCCTTTTACATTAAAGCTGAATCGTCCCGACTTGTATCCGCGTACCTTTGCCTCGTTTGTGGAAGCAAAAACCTCTCTTATATCGTTAAATACATTTGTGTAAGTTGCCGGATTTGAACGCGGAGTACGTCCTATCGGTGACTGATTAATGTCAATTATTTTATCAAGCTGTTCTATTCCCCGTATTTCCTTATGTTCACCCGCATGGGTTCTGGCACGATTCAGGACATGCACAAGCTTCTTATAAAGAATTTCATTTATAAGCGATGACTTTCCCGAACCTGACACTCCTGTCACACAAGTAAGAACGCCTGTGGGGATTTTGACATTTATATTTTTCAGATTGTTTTCCTTTGCGCCACGTATTTCAATCCATCCCGTGGGCTTGCGGCGCTTTGTCGGAACATCTATTTTCATTTCACCGCTCAGATATTTACCCGTTATTGATCGTTCGGAATTAATAATATCCTGAACAGTTCCAATGCCTACCAGTTCACCGCCGTTTATGCCCGCGCCGGGACCTATATCGACTATACAGTCAGCGGCGTACATGGTATCTGTATCATGCTCAACAACAATAACGGTGTTACCCAAGTCACGAAGATGCTTCAAGGTTTCTATAAGTCTGCTGTTATCACGCTGATGAAGTCCTATACTCGGCTCGTCAAGAATATAAAGTACGCCCATAAGTCCCGATCCTATCTGCGTTGCAAGACGGATTCTCTGCGCCTCGCCACCGGAAAGCGTTCCTGAAGAACGCGAAAGCGTGAGATAATCAAGTCCCACGTCAAGCAGGAATTGAAGTCTTGCCCTGATTTCCTTTACAATCTGTGAAGCTATTACTTTTTCCCGCTCGGTGAATTTAAGGTTGTCTATAAACTCCAATTCCTGTCGTATAGACATTTTCGTAAATTCGTATATGTTGACACCGTCAACCGTAACCGCAAGAACCTCGTCGCTGAGTCTCGCTCCGTGGCATTTGGGGCAGGTTACATCGCTTATATAACGCTCTATATCGTTTCTTACATAGTCATAAGTGTTTGCATTATAGCGTCTTTCAAGGTTTGTTATAACGCCCTCAAACGGAGCTGTATATGTTCCCGAGCCATAGCCGCGCTCATAGTGCATTTTTATCTTTTCATCAGTACCGTAAAGAACTATATTTTGTATCTTCTCGCTAAGGTCTTTAAACGGCGTGTTTATGTCAAATTTGTAATGCTCCGCAAGAGCGCGGAAATACATATTAGCCATAGAACCGTCCTTGTTTGCGCTTGCCCATCCTGTCGCGCTTATAGCGCCGTCAAGCAGGCTTGCTCCCTCGTCAGTAACAACAAGGTCAGGATCGATTTTAGGCAATGCGCCAAGTCCGTCACAGTGCGAACAAGCGCCGTACGGGTTATTAAACGAAAACAGTCTCGGCGTTAATTCATGTATGCTTATTCCGCAGTCGTCACAGGCAAAATTCTGACTGAACGACATAATTTCACCGTCTATGACCTCGACAAGAACAAGATCTCCCGTAAGATTAATTGCGGTTTCAAGAGAATCGGTAAGACGCTTGTTAACATTGTCGCGTATAATAAGTCTGTCTATAACTATCTCTATATTATGCTTCTGTGTCTTTTTAAGCTCAATCTCCTCGCTCAAATCGTACATTATACCGTCCGCTTTAACACGTACATAACCGCTTTTTTTAGCGTTCTCGAATACCTTTTTATGTTCTCCCTTTTTCCCATGTACAACAGGAGCTAATATCTGTATTCTTGTCCCTTCTCCCAGCGACATGACAGCGTCAACAATCTGGTCTATACTTTGTCTTTTAACCTCCTTGCCGCAGTTGGGACAATGCGGTATGCCTATTCTCGCATAGAGAAGTCTGAGATAATCATATATTTCCGTTACCGTGCCGACTGTTGAACGCGGATTTTTTGATGTTGTTTTCTGGTCAATACTGATTGCCGGTGACAGACCTTCGATATAGTCCACATCAGGCTTGTCCATCTGTCCCAAAAACATTCTTGCGTATGAGGACAGCGACTCAACATAGCGTCTTTGCCCCTCTGCGTAAATTGTATCAAACGCAAGAGACGACTTACCAGAACCGGAAAGCCCTGTCAAAACCACAAGCTTTTCACGAGGAATTTGCAAATCAACATTTTTCAGGTTATGCTCTCTTGCTCCCTTAATTATAATATCTTTTTCCATGTTTCATACCCCTATTGCAAATAAAATGTACCCATCTCGCGCTGTCTTGAAAGCACGTCCTTGCGCTCCTCCATAGCGATTTTAAAATCCTCTATCATGGATTGCGCAAATATGTGTTCAATCATAGGATGCTCGGAATGAATAAGCTTGGCATGGTTTATTACCTCAAGCCTTTCCGATTCGCCGAATTCGCGTATATCAATGATTTCAGCATCCTTGCCTGTTTCATCTTTTATCTTCTGCTCAACATCATATATTTCCTGCATGGTAATATGTCTGTCGCAAAAGCATATAAAGCTTAAAAAATCATCATTTTCCATCATGTATATAACAGGCGTGAGAACATTTTCAGAAATAATTTTTACTGCTTTTTCTATTAATTCATATGTCAAAATTACTCACTCATTTCCTTTTCAAGTTTTCTGATTCTGTCACGCAGTACTGCAGCCTCTTCAAATTCAAGATTTTCAGCGGCTTTTATCATCTTCGCTTCAAGCTCAGCAATCACCTTTTCATAGTTTATGATTGCTTCCTCGGTTGTTTCCGTCTCCTCAATCGGCTTCAATGACTCGATAATATCGCGTATATCCTTCTTTATCGTTTTAGGAACTATTCCATGCTCCTCGTTAAACTTCATCTGCATCGCGCGTCGTCTTTCAGTTTCATCTATAGCGCGGCGCATTGAACCTGTTATAGTATCAGCGTACATAATGACCTGACCTTCGCTGTTACGCGCGGCACGGCCAATAGTCTGAATAAGCGACATCTCGCTTCTTAAAAATCCTTCCTTGTCTGCGTCAAGAATGGCAACAAGGGCAACCTCCGGGATATCAAGCCCCTCACGCAGAAGATTTATTCCGACTAGGACATCGTATTCACCCATACGCAAATCTTTTATTATCTCTGTACGCTCTATTGTGGATATATCAGAATGCATATATCTTACGCGCATTCCAATCCCTGTAAGATAATCAGTCAAGTCCTCCGCCATACGCTTTGTAAGCGTTGTCACAAGCGTTCTGAACCCCTTTTCTGTTCGTTTATTTATCTCGCCTATCAGATCATCAATCTGATTTTCGGTCGACTTTATAAAGATTTCAGGGTCTAAAAGTCCCGTCGGTCTTATAACCTGCTCAGCAACAATATCGGAATGCTCCTTTTCATAATCGGCAGGAGTCGCGCTTGTGAAAATTACCTGATGAAGTCTTTGCTCAAACTCCTCAAATTTAAGCGGTCTGTTATCCGCCGCGCTGGGCAGGCGAAAGCCGTATCTGATAAGAACTTCCTTTCTTGCCCTGTCCCCGTTATACATACCTCTTACCTGTGGTACTGTAACGTGCGACTCGTCTATTATCATAAGATAATCCTCAGGGAAATAGTCAAGAAGCGTAAAAGGCGCGCTGCCCTTTTCTCTGCCGCTGATGTGACGCGAATAGTTCTCTATTCCCTGGCAGAATCCTATTTCCTGGAGCATTTCAAGGTCATATCTTGTTCGCTGTTCTATACGCTGCGCTTCTATGAGTAAATCGCGTTCTTTAAAATACTTAACCTGCTCTTCCATCTCGGCATAAATTGCGCCTAAGGCAAGCTTCATTTTATCGCCTGTTGTTACATAATGCGATGCGGGCATGATAACGGCATGCTGTCTTATTCCTATAATTTCGCCTGTAATCACATTAACCTCGCATATACGCTCTATTTCATCACCGAAAAACTCAACGCGTATTGCGTTTTCTCCGTTGTTTGACGGAAATATCTCTACAACATCACCGCGCACTCTGAATTTATTTCTGACAAAGTTTATATCATTACGCTCATACTGCATAGCCACAAGCTTTTTAAGCAATTCGTCACGGTCTCTTTCCATTCCGACACGCAATGAAAGCATTAAGTTCTTATAATCGTCAGGATCACCCAAGCCGTATATACATGAGACGCTGGCAACAATAATAACGTCCTTTCTTTCAAGCAACGCAAAAGTAGCGCTGTGGCGAAGCTTATCTATTTCCTCATTCGTCAGCGCGTTCTTTTCGATAAACGTATCAGTCTGAGGTATATATGCCTCAGGCTGGTAATAATCATAGTATGATACAAAAAACTCCACACAGTTATTAGGGAAAAATTCCTTGAATTCACTGCAAAGCTGTGCCGCGAGTGTTTTATTATGAGCCAGAACTATTGTAGGCTTATTAACCTGGGCAATGACGTTTGCCATAGTAAAGGTTTTTCCTGAGCCTGTCACTCCCAATAATGTCTGGAATTTTTCTCCATTCTTGACTCCGTCCACCAGAGTCTGTATTGCTTTGGGCTGGTCGCCCTGAGGTTTAAATTCCGAAACGAGTTCAAATTTATCCATGCAAATCCCTTCTCAGTGTTCTGATTTACTTATTTCCTCAGATTTTTAACAAGAATATTCACACGCCTTACATTTACCGAGGTGTGTTTTTCGACATTTTCTCGTACAGCCAATTGTATTTTTTTGCATACATCAAATATATCCGAGCCGTATTCCAGAATGACTGTCATATCAATATGCACGCCGTGTCCCGATTTTCTGAGGTTTATATTCTGTACCTTATAGAGATTTTCTATTTTATCCGCTTCATGTATAGCAATCGCGTTTATAACGTTATCAGAAATTATATAATCCCCCATATAGCTGAAAGTCGGACGCACAATTGATTTATCCGCTGCTGCCGACGGTTCTTCCTTGTCGAGATTTTTCTGAAAACGTCTTAAAGGGTGAAGAAAATATCCGGAAAACTCTTTCTTTATCTCAAAGGTCGGCACAGGTATAACGTGTTTTCCCTCTACCCTGCGCATTCTCAATGCCATATTCATTTCACTCTGAGATGCCACGTCCTCAATCCGTATAGTCTGCTCAATTTCTCCGACCTCAAGGTTTTTCGCGATTTTCCGAACCATATCATCCGATGTTCCAAGAATCATCAGACAGTTTATATTATTCTTTTTAAGCGCTCTGCGTATCTCGGCAGACTGATGAGAGCGCATGAAAAGAGCGTGCTTTACAGACGCTATTCTGGTATCCTCTTTCTTTGCAGACGTTCCCGCGATTACCTTACCGTGTGAAATAAGCAACCCATCGTCTATAATAGCGTCCGCGCCGTATTTTTGCGATACCATAACGCTTCTGTAGCTTTTACCCGTTCCGCTGGGTCCAACAAATGCTATAACTTTCATAATCTTTGATTCCTTAACGCTTATTACGTTATTCTCCATTTTTATTCTGTTTTATTTTATATGACAAAGTCATAAGCGGGTCTGAAAGGTGGACATTCTCTACCGCAACATCTTTATCGAAGTTCAATTCAGTGTATGAAAAGTTCATAAGTCCTTTTACCCCGCATTTTACCAACCGTTCTGCTGTTTCCATAACAGCCGCCTTCGGTACAGTCAGAATACCTATATCAACCCTGTTCTTTTCAAGAAATCCTTCAAGAGTATCTGATGACATAACCTTGATACCGTTTATAGAAGTGCCGATTATATTTTCGTCATTATCAAATATACCGATAAGCTTGAAACCGCGTTTTTCAAACGTGTCGTGACTGGCAAGCGCGCGTCCTAAATTACCCGCGCCGACTATGACGGTCGTATCGCCATCATGAAGTCCGAGTATCTCCCCTATTTCACTGTACAGATGTTCTACATTATATCCGTATCCCTGCTGACCGAATCCTCCGAAATAATTAAAATCCTGACGTATCTGAGAAGCTGTGACATTCATTTTTTCGCTCAGCGCGTTAGATGAAATACGTTTAATATCCTGTTTTAATAATTCGCCAAGATATCTGTAGTACCGAGGTAAACGCTTGACAACGACTTCCGGCACTTTTTTTGACTTATCATTCATGCCCTTCATACTCCTTGTTAATTATATGTCAATAGTATACCATATTTTTATAAGTTTGTACAGCTTTTTTAAGAAAGAGTTATTGCATTTAGCGTAGACCGTTTAAAGGCGTATACATAGTAATTATAAAGCGATAAAATAAGCAAAATTGCTCACGTTGCGAACAATTCCCTATATTCCGAAAAGAACATTTAAACTACGCACAAAACTCACCACTCGGAGTATCTTACGCTATCGGCTTATAGCCGATAGTCGCCTAAGGCGAGTTTTGCTAAAAGCAAAACCGCCACGGTACACCGTCGGGTGAGTTTTGTCCGTTCTGCATCTAAATTCAATCAGCCCTCTGGCTATTTCTTAACGCAACAGTCTCTATTATGAATTTTGTTTTGTATAGTTTAATAGTCCGCCGGCGTAAATCATTTCTTTTTGTCTTTCTGATAAATCTACATTTACGTCAAAGTCGAAGCCTTTTGTAACATTGGTTACTTTTACGATATTTCCGGCTGCAATCTGCTTGCCTACGTTCTCAATTTTGAGTTCATCCATCTGGTCTATCTTGTCATAGTCGCTTTCGTTTACAAATGTCATAGGCACAATACCGGCATTTATAAGGTTTGCAACATGTATTCTTGCAAATGACTTTGTAATAACAGCTTTAACACCGAGATAAAGCGGCGCAAGAGCGGCGTGTTCTCTTGATGAACCTTGTCCGTAATTCGAACCGCCGACAATTATGCTCTTGCCAAGTTCAATCGCTCTGTCATGGAACTTTTCATCACATACAGCGAAGCAATATTCTGAAATCTTCGGGATGTTTGAACGAAGCGGAAGTATCTTCGCGCCTGCCGGCATGATGTGGTCGGTTGTGATATTGTCCCCTACCTTTAAAGAGCATTTTGCTTCTATAGTCTCCATAAGCGGCTCAGATACAGGGAACGGCTTTATGTTCGGACCTCTCAGAACTTCAACGCTGTCCATATCCTCCGCGGCAACAGGCGGAACAATCATGTTATCGTTTATTGTGAACTTTTCAGGAAGCTTTATATCAGCAGCATCGCCGAGTGTTCTCGGGTCTGTAAACACTCCCGTAAGCGCTGAAACAGCAGCCGTTTCAGGTGATACGAGATAAACCTGACCGTCCTTTGTACCGCTTCTGCCTTCAAAGTTTCTGTTAAATGTTCTGAGAGATATGCCCTTTGAGTTAGGTGACTGACCCATACCGATACAAGGTCCGCAAGCGCTCTCTAAGATTCTTGCTCCCGCGTCGATCATTATCGCAAGTGCGCCGTTATTGGCAAGCATATTAAGCACCTGCTTTGAACCCGGGGCGATTGAAAGCGAAACATCGGGATGTACCGTTTTGCCTTTTAAGATATGAGCCACCTTCATCATGTCAAGCAATGATGAATTTGTACATGAACCGATACATACCTGATCTATTTTGTTTCCTTCAAGAGATTTAATAGACTTTATATTATCCGGTGAATGAGGACATGCCGCAAGCGGTTCAAGCTCACTAAGATTAATTTCAACAACCTCGTCATATACAGCATCTGCATCAGCGCATAAAGGAGTATAATCCTGCTCTCTGCCCTGAGCCTTAAGGAATTCATGAGTTGTTTCATCAGACGGGAAAATTGACGTTGTCGCGCCAAGCTCCGCGCCCATGTTTGTAATTGTAGCTCTTTCGGGAACTGAAAGCGTCTTAACGCCTTCGCCGCAGTACTCAATTACTTTTCCTACGCCGCCTTTAACGCTGAGTCTTTTAAGCACTTCAAGAATAACATCCTTTGCGGCAACCCACGGCTGTAATTTGCCTGTCAGGTTAACCTTAACGACTTTAGGACAGGTGATATAATATGTACCGCCGCCCATGGCAACCGCAACGTCCATGCCGCCGGCGCCGATAGCTATCATACCTATACCACCGCCTGTCGGTGTATGGCTGTCTGAACCGATAAGAGTCTTTCCGGGAATGCCGAATCTTTCAAGATGTACCTGATGGCAAATTCCGTTACCCGGACGCGAGAAATATATACCGTGCTTTTTACATACGCTGCCGATAAATCTGTGGTCGTCGGCATTTTCAAATCCGCTCTGTAATGTATTATGGTCAATATATGCCACGGAACGCTCCGTCTTAACTCTCGGAACACCCATAGCCTCAAATTCAAGATACGCCATTGTTCCTGTTGCGTCCTGTGTCAGGGTCTGGTCAATTCTGATACCTATTTCGCTGCCCTTAACCATTTCCCCTTCAACAAGATGCGCAGATAATATTTTTTCTGTTAGTGTCTGTCCCATAAAATCTCCATAGCCTTTCTGCCCACAAATCTTGGTCATTTTTAATTTAACGTCCTTATTGTGGGCAGATAAGGCGTTAAATGGAGATTATGCCCATGTGCGTTTTTCGAAGCTTGCGAGAAAAAATCGCACGGGCAATAAAATCTATTAACGTGATTTATCACGTTAATACCTCCGTTATTTTTAGTTAATACTATTCTATCACAATATTTTAATCTGTTCCATTGACGAATTAACCATTTATTTTATTAAAAATACTTTTATTTATATTGCAAACTGTCAGCCCTTTTGGTAAAATATATATAAATGAATAACGGAGGAGATTATATGAAGCAGATAACGCTTGGAAGCACAGGAATAACAGTCTCGCAAAACGCATTTGGCGCGCTGCCGCTGCAGCGTACTGAAATGGACGAAGCGGTAAAGATTTTACATCACGCATATGACGGCGGAATGCGTTTTTTTGATACAGCGCGCGCTTATAGCGACAGCGAGGAAAAACTCGGGAAAGCTTTCGAGGGAATGAGGGATAAAATATTTATCGCTACCAAGACCATGGCAAAAACGCCTGAGGAATTCCGGAAGCAGCTTGAAACGTCATTAGACCTGTTAAAAACCGATTATGTCGATATATACCAGTTCCATTGTGTTGACCGATGCTTTTCTCCCGGAGATGGTACGGGAATGTATGAGTGTATGCTTGAAGCAAAGGCACAGGGCAAAATCCGTCATATAGGAGTGACAGCGCATAAAATTCAGGTTGCAATGGATTGTGTGGAATCCGGGTTATATGAAACAATGCAGTTTCCGTTTAGTTATCTGTCCTCGGAAAAGGAATTTGAGCTTGTCAATAAATGCCGCGAGAAAAATGTCGGCTTTATCGCAATGAAAGGTCTTGCAGGCGGCTTGATTACGCGCTCTGAGGCGGCAATGGCATTTATGACACAGTTTGATAATGTTCTGCCCATCTGGGGTATTCAGCACGACAGAGAATTAACCGAATGGCTGTCATACATGGATAACACGCCCGAGATGAATGATGAAATCACTGAATTTATTAAGCTCGAGAATGAAGAACTGTCCGGTGAATTTTGCCGTGGCTGCGGATATTGTATGCCATGTCCGGCGGGAATTTTAATCAACAATTGCGCAAGAATGGCTCTTATGCTTCGCCGTGCGCCGTCACGCTTCTGGCTCACAGAGGAAATGCAGGCGGAAATGAAGAAGATTGAAAACTGTCTGCACTGCGGACAGTGTATGAAAAAATGTCCGTATGAGTTAAATACGCCTCAGTTGCTTGAAAAGAACTATGAGGACTATAAACGTGTGCTTGCGGGAAAAGTAACTGTGTAATTATAGAAAAACAGAGTATACTGCACTTTAAAGCAGCATACTCTGTTTTCAAATATACACTTATTTATATTCATCAATATAATTTTATCGTTCTTGTTACTATAGATTTTTCAGACAACTGAGTGACAATTTTATGCCACTCAGTTGCTTTTATCTTTAGTACAGCTATCTATTT
>JAFLUB010000046.1 GCA_022509025.1 Oscillospiraceae bacterium
CTGTCATTTTTTTGAGGTAACTTGTAGTTTGACGGTGAGCCTCCCTGCAACAATCCGAAGGATTTTTGGAGGGAGGGGGACCGCGCGAAGCGTGGTGGAGGGTCTAATGACGGCAAATCTTATTAACGGGATTTAATACTTAGAATTGCGCAGGGACCCTCCGTCATTTTTTCGCTGTCGCTCTAAAATGCCACCTCCCTCCAAAGCGCCAAAGGCGCGTTGCAGGGAGGCTAACGCATGCCATCAACATACCGACAAAACTATAATTTATCTCACCGACAAATTTTAATTTTGCACAATCCGGGTAATTTATTAACAACCAAAACCGCATAGCTATGCGGTTTGTAGCAACTTCTTCATACTTTTTTAAAAAAATGTAACAAATTTGTAATAACTTTTGTAGGATTCAACATAATTTGAACAATATCTTGAGATTTTTATAAAATTTTGCCAATATCTTGTGACTGACAACTTTTTTATGTAAACGTAAAATGTTAAAAAATGTAAATAAAGTATACATAAAGTCGTAACATTTCACGTTATTTACACCAATATTTCAGAAAAATTACACTCAGATGACAAAAATAATACGAAATTTTTAAGAAATTTAACATTTTCGGTTCGGAAAGGCTTGACAGCATGTTTTTTTAGTGTTACAATACATTCAACATCGCGGAGGACATCATAATCAGTGACGTAAATTATAAGACTTAGGTAAAACTCATAGGAAACATCTTTAAAGTGAAAAGGAGAGAGAATATCTTGAATAAAATAGCAAAGAAGATTATCTTATCTGTTATATCGTTATCCGCCGTGCTCGGTACATCAGCATTAGCAGCTGACCTGAGCGGCTGGGCAGTAAATGACTACCAGCTGGCGAATGAAGCAGGACTTGTTTCATATTCAGTAGTTTCTAATAATTTAAGAGACAGTATTACTCGTGAAGAATTCTGTGAGCTTGTTGTTAATCTGTATGAGAAGCTTACAGGAGAAGATATGATAGAACCGGAAGTATCACCGTTTACTGATACAAACAGCATGGCTGTTGCGCAGGCATACTGCTATGGAATGGTATCGGGAACAGGCGAGGGAACATTCACGCCGGACAGACTTGTAACACGCGAAGAGATGGCAAAGATGCTCGTAAGCACTCTGACAGCAAGTGAGGTTGACTTCAATCTTTCTGACGGTTATACAGACTCGTCTGTTATAGACGCTTTCTGGGACAGCAGTGAGGTAAGCTCATGGGCTAAGCCGGCGGTTATAACAATGCTTAACTACTCGCTTATGAGCGGTGTCAATGATGTATCATTTGCGCCATTAGGCTCAACAACAAGAGAACAGGCTATTTCAAGCATTAACCGTTCATATAATACATTTGGTGACAGTGATTATACTCTTGTTCTTCCGGAAATCACACTTCCTGAGAGCGGAGCGGAGATTGAAGAGGGAGACTTCACAGTTCAGTGGACACCGGTAAGCGGTGCTCAGGGCTACCATGTAATTATAAAGGATGCTGCGGCAACATCGGTTCTGCTTTCAGACGTTTATGACGGAAACAGTATAGTGATTGAAGAAGGTTCTCTTGCACCGAACAGAGACTATGCAATCACAGTCGGCGCGGTTCTGATGGGCGGTGCGGAGGTTTACAGCCTGCCTGTTGATTTCAATTATAAGGCAAAATCCGGCAGCGCTTATCTCGCTTCGAATCCTTTAGCTCAGTCTTTATTGGACGAAGCTGCAAAATATTTAGGTATATATTACGTATGGGGCGGATCAACTCCGGCAGGATTCGACTGCTCAGGATTTACACAGTACGTATGCCGTGCAAACGGTATTTCAATTCCGCGTGTTGCTGATGACCAGCTTCACGGTCCGGGTACTTACGTAACAAGAAGCCAGCTTCAGCCGGGTGACCTTGTATTCTTCGGCAGCGGAGACTATGCTTCTCACGTTGGTATGTATGTGGGTGACGGTATGATGATTCATTCTCCGTCAACCGGTAAGGCGATTCAGTATACATCTATTGACTCAGATTATTACACATCAAGATTCATAGGCGGTAAAAGGGTAATTTAAATATAAAGATATGTATAAGGATAAGGAAGAGGACGCGAAAGCGTCCTCTTAGTGTGTAGACAAAGTCTACACACTAAGCAGACGTTGACAAATTAGGTCAGATTTCACGAAAATGAGTCTGTCGGTGTACGTGGGTACGGTAAGGCTTATTTTCGTGAAAAGCGCATAACAGCAGTGTTTTTCGATAAAATACCGCTGTTAAAATTACTTAGTATAAAAAATACCTTGATATTGTAGATTGTAATATTGCGCGGTCTGGGCAATTTGTCGACAGTCTGAGCAGACGTTGACAAATTAGGTCAGATTTCACGAAAATGAGCCTGTCGGCGTACGTGGGTACGGTAAGGCTTATTTTCGTGAAAAGCGCATAACAGCGGTGTTTTTCGATAAAATACCGCTGTTAAAATTACTTAGTATAAAAAATACCTTGATATTGTAGATTGTAATATTGCGCGGTCTGGGCAATTTGTCGACAGTCTGAGAGGACGCGAAAGCGTCCTCTTTTTAGATACAGCAACTTTGCATGCACTATACGAGCGCGCCGGTGTGACGTCATGAAGCGCAGCGGAGTGACAAGGTGACGAAGTCACCGCAACAAGGAGGCGCATGGGCGAAGTATAGTCTGACCGTAGGTCAGCTCTGATATAACACAAAGCGAATGTCGCCTCCGGCAACAGATATCGACAATAGGATTATGCGCACACGCAGATAAACTATAATTTAATTTATTTTTTCAAAAAACACTTTACTAATTTAGCATAATACAGTATAATAGTCATTAAGAATAATAAAGGAGAATAAAACAATGAAGATGAAAAAAATACTTGCATTAATAATTGCAGGCGCGATGGGCGCGGCTATGCTTACAGGCTGCACTCAGGAGGCGCAGAAGGATAACGGGGAAGATACTTCATTGCAGAAGGTACAGGACCAGGGATATTTCACACTTGGTCTTGATGATAGCTTTGCTCCTATGGGATTTACCGATAATGACGGAAGCGTTGTGGGCTTCGATATAGACCTTGCGAACGCGGTAGCCGAGAAGATGGGAGTTAGAGTTGAGCTTAAGCCGATAGACTGGGATGCAAAATCTGAAGAGCTTTCCTCCGGCGAAATAGACGTTATCTGGAACGGTTTCTCAATCACCGATGAAAGACGCAAAGAGATATTGTTTTCCAATCCATATCTCTCAACAAAGCAGTCTGTTATTGTAAAGACAGGCTCGGATATTGCAACAAAGGCTGATCTTGCGGGTAAGAAGATTGCTCTCCAGGGCGCCTCTACATCTGAGGACGCTGTAAAAGGGGACAAAGCGGTGTATGAGTCAATAGGCGACGAGAATATCTTGAGATTCAAGGAAAATTCTCAGGTGCTTAAGGAGGTTGAAGAAGGCAGAGCCGATGCCGCCGTTATTGACGAGGTATTTGTGAGATACTATCTCCATAAGGAAAATCTTCTTGACAAGTTCACAGTTCTTGAAGAAGGCTTTGATGAGGAGGATTACGGCGTGGGAGGCAGGAGAGGCGACCACGCGCTTATGGAAGCGATAAACAAGGCTCTTGACGAGTGTAAGGCGGAAGGTAAAACCTCAGAGATTTCTGTAAAATGGTTCGGCGAGGATATCATAAAGAAAAAATAAATTAAAGGGTGTTTACGTTTTTTTGAACATTTTTATCGGCTTTTTATATTTATTTTTTGTGCAAAATAAGGTAGAATATAGCTAATATGATATATTGTCTGAAAAATCAGAGAAAGGGAGAGAAGAATATGAAGAAGAAACTCATTTCAATTATTGCAGCCGGAATACTCGGTGTGCAGGCTTTAGCGGTTCCTATGATGGTAAACGCTGAGGAAAGTGTAACTTATGTAAATAATTCCGATTTCAGCGATGTTGCTATCGGCGGTTTGAGCAAAAGCGGTCCGAATGGGGCAGGATACTACGGCTTCGGCATTATTCTTGATGGTAATCCTTGGCTTTCAAAGGGAAGCGCGAGTGTACACTATCAGACATACAGCTATGACGAGACAAGAAAAGTAAACTATGTTAATATGTATTCAAACAGTGACAAGACAGGCAGCGGCGACGGCGCAGGTTCAATGTATATGTATAACAGAAACCTGACTAACGGAAACCAGATGGGCCCCTACGGTCTTGTAGAGTTTGATGTTCGTATTAAGCCTGATTCTCAGGACTTCAACTTCATGATGGGTTGGTTTGAAGATCCGACAAGCGGTGGATTCAACGCTTCAACAGACGTTGCTTTGACATTGAGATTTGGTCCGAACGGTGTAAGCGCAAGCAATGGTTCAAGCTCATCAAACCTCGCTAAGCTTTCAACAGACAAGTGGTATAAGGTAAGAGTTACTCTTAATAACAAGCTTGAGGAATACAACGCTGTTATAACAGATGTTGACACAGGCGCTGTTGTAGGCTCGCTTGAAGCTGCTGCATATTCAGCATCAAAGCCGGCTGAGTTGTTTGGTATTAAGACAACATGCTGGGGTTATATCAGAGGTAACACATATAATTATGATATGACAAATGTTACTATCGCAAGATCTGATACAAAATATTCAATGCAGTAATATAACGTGAAAGATGAGCGGTGTATTTCGCCATTTTTCGGGATCTCGCGTATCCGCATACGTCGGTGTTCCTCAAAACGGCAATCTGCTTGTGTTTTCCACGTTGCAATTTATGCCGCACAGCGGCAAAACAGAGATTAATTTGAAAAAATTTCATTATTTAATAAAAATTACCGTTTTAAGACGGTAATTTTTTTTGCGGTGAATTATAAAACATACTATATATTGTGTGTAAAGAATATTTGGTGAATTTTAGAATACAAAGCGGAAAAATATTTTTAGCTTAACAAAAATTTTTTCTTGAAATTATGAATAAAAGAGTATATAATGTATTGTGTAAGTTATGATATGTGCCCGCTAATACGGCGGAATGGAGATTGATATGTATAATTTGAATTACATACACAGTCAGGATAGTGATGACTCAGATAAAAAATTTGAAGAAATGCTTATTTCTGAAGCTCAAAGGGTAAAACCCATTATAAAGGAGCATTTCCTGAAGGAATATATCCTTGGGCTGGGAGATACATACGAAATATTCAGATTGTATTGCAAAACCTTTGATGTGGACGAGATGCTGGATACAAGAATGATTATTCTGAGGCCATCCGGAGCAAATGATTTTGAGGACTTCTTTTTTATCAAGAATACTGCGGAGCAGATTATAGGTGTAGAGAATATCGTACTCAGTACCACAATAAATAACTTTCTCTTTATAATTACAACAATTCTTGACAAAACTGAGATTACGGATTTGCTTGACAAAATACGGAAAACTGTCAGACAATGCTATAATTACAATATTATGGCTGTATACAGTAAGATATCATATCTCTCGGAGGCTCCTGCCTCATATGAGCGTCTGAAAGTTTGTATGGGATACTCTTTCTACTCTGACGGTGACAGAACCTTGTATGAGAATGATTTAAAAATCGGCGAAAATACCTCGATAATCATTCCGGAGTACGGAACTGTTGAACATGCCGTAAAGAGCGGAGATCGCGCCAAAGTAAAAGTTCAGCTTGATACGTTCTTTGACGAGCTTGAGAGTACTATGCCGACTCCCGCTGTCGCAAAAACATATTGTCTTGAACTGTATGTTTGCATTATCCGTTGCTGCGAGGTTGAGAAGATAGATAACTATATGAAGGGACTTGTATACCTTCAGGAGTCTAAGTCTATAGGTGAGATACGTGCTTTTATAGAAGAAAAAGGTCTTGAGATCACGGAATCAAACGCGCCCGAAAAGCACAGAGTTTACAGCGCTCTTATAAGAGACACAATAAATCTTATAGATGAAAATATCAAAAATGAAAATCTTTCGCTCAGATGGCTCGCCGGAAATATTCTTTATACGAATGTTGATTATCTCGGAAAGCTGTTCAAAAAGGAAACAGGCAAGAACTTCTCTCATCATGTGATGGAGAAGCGAATGGAAATGGCGAAAGAGATTATTATTGAAGGAAAACATGACAGAATATATGAGGTTGCTGAGATGGTAGGATATGGCTCAAATTCGCAGTATTTCAGTCAGGTTTTTAAAAAATACACAGGCGTTTCGCCTCTTGAATATAAAGAATTTGCAAAACTTATCAGGGAAGAAAAAAAGACCGAAAATTAAACATAAATATCTGTTTTTTAAATGTAATAAAGTAGGACAGTATTGTATAATTAAAGTTGGTCTTTCAGAGGGAAATAAAACCAATATAAACCACATTGTTAATAAAATCGGTCAGGAACCGGTGTTTATTATAAATTTTAAAAACTTTATGGAGGTATTCACATGGGTAACAAGATTAAAAAACTAATCTGTGCGCTTTTGGCTTCAGCTATGCTTGTAAGCTCAGTAGGCATCGTGGCTTTCGCAGATGACGAAAAGACCGATGCTGCAACCGATGTAACAGCAACAGAGACAGTTGACGGTGATAACACTGCTGACGCTGCTGATACGGCTGATGCTGCTGATGCTGCTGATACGGCTGATACAGACAACACAACACCGGAAGCGACAGAGGCGCCGGCACCTGTACAGCAGGCCCCGGTAGAGTCAACAGCGTATGACGCTGATAACTATTATCAGAGAGCGCTTGCGTTGGATTCATCTCTCGGTATCATCTCAGGTTATGAAGACGGAAGTGTCAGACCTGATTCAAAGGTAACAAGAGCTGAAATGGCTTCAATCGTTTTGAGAATGCTTAACATCACATCAATCACACCTTATCAGAACGGTTTCACAGATGTTTCAGGTCACTGGGCAGCAGACCAGATTCAGACAGCTCTGAACGCTGGTATTATCAGCGGTATGGGCGACGGAACCTTCCAGCCGGATGGTAACGTTACATATGCTCAGGTTTGCGTAATGCTCGTAAATGCAATGAACTACAAGGATGAAGCTACACATGCCGGCGGATGGCCGAGCGGTTATATGCAGGTAGCTGCATCACCGGCTCTTGACCTTTTAAGAAACGCTCCCGGCGTTCAGGATGAGGCTTCAGACCGTGGTATTGTAATTAAGATGGTATACAATGCTCTTCTCGGCGAATATAAAGAGGTTGATTCTTATGCATATGATCAGCCGATATACAGAGCAAACCGTCGTACTCTTGCAGAAGCAAAGTTTGATGTAATTGAAAAGAAGGGTGTTCTTGTCGGAACATCAAAGACTTCTCTTACAAGTACTGATCTTGCAGAGGGTCAGATTGAAATCAGAGAAGAAAATGAAACAAACGCTGATGTATTCAACACAACTCTGACCGGTCTTGAAGAGTATCTTGCTCAGAAGATTACATATTACTATAAGGAAAACAAGGGTCTTACACCTGATGTTGTAGCTGTAACTTATGATTCTTCAAAGTCAGAGACATACGTTATTGATGATATGGATGATATCGAACAAATCAGCGGCTTTGAAAATAATGATGGAAAAATTAAGGTTGAAAACTTAAGCAAGGTTAGAAATTGTGCCGGCGCTACAGTTGTTTACAACGGTAAGATTGTTAGCCAGGCTGATATTGATAAATGGCTCAAGGATAACCCGGAGAAAGAGAGTGTTAATGACCTTTATAAGCCGGAGAAGGGTTCTATCAAGCTCGTAAAGAGTGACAGAACAAGCGATGTTTATGACGTTATGTTTGTTGAAGCTTATGAAGTAGGCGTTGTTGTAAGTGTAACAGCTGAAAAGCTTAACGTAAAGGTTTCCGATGCGACAGCTGAAAACATAGGTAAGACAAAGAATAAGCCATATAACTTTGACGATAAGGAAGACAGAGTTATCACTGTGGTAAAAGATGGCGAAGAGGTAAGACTGAGAAATCTTAAGAAGAACGATGTTGTTACAATTAAGTGCAGTCTTGACGAGACAGTTGCTGATATCGTTGTAACAGGCGAGAGCATTACAGGTACAGCTTCAAGTGTTACAAAGAAGCTCGATGGTTCTCATGTGACTGTTGCAGGTACAAAATATGATGTTGCTAATGTTGCTGTTGACAGCTTGACAACAGGCGCACAGTGTACATATTATTTCGATATGTTCGGACGTATCGCATATATTGATGGCGCAACAGCAGGCAGACTTGGTTCAGGCGAGCATTACGGATGGTTCATCAATGCTTACAGAGCTGATAACGGTGATGTTGTTGCAGCAATTCTGACATCTGAAGGTAAGGTTGAGGAATTCGGCTTTGGTAAGAGCGTTAAGTACTGGGCTCCCGGTGCTATAACAGGCGGAACTACAAAGAAACCGGAAGATATGGAAGAAATAGTTCTTGGTTGGGCTGCTGATATTGATGGCTCATTCCCAGGTCTTTGGGCTCAGAATCACAGATGTGCTCACCAGGGTTCAAGACCGGAGAGTTATGCGAAGGTAGCTCCGATTTGTCTCATAAAGTATAAGGCAAATTCAAATAATCAGCTTTCATTGCTTTATGGTGCTGTAAATATCGTAAATAATAATGTGAAGTACTATTCTCCGAGTGCAGCTCCGAGTGAGGCTGAGCTTGCTGAGGAAGGTTTAAAGTTGTCTGACTTCGGAACAGGTATAGGTAATTCTGATGACAGATGTGACGATAAACCTTGGACAGGTACTTATATCACAGACAAATATGTAACAAAGAAGCAGGCAGAGGAGCTTAAAAAATCAGACGCGCTTATCTTTGACGGAAACAACAAGGCTGGAAGCACACTCGTAGGCGGACTTGTTGGCGGTTATGTAATCACAGATAAGATGATTCAGTTCAACGTGCCGAATGTAACCGGCAAGAATAAGGATACATCAGGCTTTACTGTAAAGAACGTTGTTGCTTCACAGTATAATTTAAGAGAAAACGGTGTTGCAGATGCGTTCGTAGTAGCTGATATGGACGGCACTTCTCCGGCAGTTCTCATTAGATTTGTACCTAATGCAAGTAATCCTGTAAATCCTGCTGATATGGATAACGTAGGTAACACTTCAGCTATGATTGTTGATACGATAGATGAAGGCATTGATGCTGACGAGAACCCAATCTACACAATCAATGGTTACTCAAACGGCTCAGAGATATCTGTAACAACAAAGAGCACCAGTGCTCTTGCAGAGCTTACAGGTTATAATGATAAGAAGTATGCTACTGGCGGTGTATTGTGGGATGGCGACAGCTCAGAGTCACTTACTAAATATCTGCACAAAGGTGATATCATAATCTCAGACGGAACATATATCCTTATCTATGCTTGCGCTGAGGAGATGTATGACGAATTAAATGGTGTATTCCAGAAAGATTCAGAAGGCAAGGATATAATCAAGTATGTAAACGGTAAAGTTGTACAGGGTTCAGAGACACGTAACTACTTCTGGTTCGATAAGGTAACCGCGGCTGATGTTGATGACACTGCATGGATGAGAATAGGTTCAAACGTTCTTTCAGCTGATGTTTCAAAGGCAATGGATGTTGTAGAAATTGACCTTTCAAAGTCTAAGAGCAATGCAATCAAGATTGATGACGATGTTGCTTCAATAGCTGAAGTTATTCCGTACGGAGACGATGACGAGCAGTACGATTTCGCATTTGCAAGATTTGCAGATAAGGGCGGACTTCAGGATGTAATTCTTTACAGAATTAAGGTTGCTGAATAATCTACAGCTTAATAACGAGATAAGACGACGGACACATTATGTGTCCGTTGTTTTTTTGCAAAAATACACCGGGAAATCCGTAGATATTTTCGGGAGATTAAGATTAAGCGGACTTTATTGTTGTTTTCAAAAAAAAAATCAACTTTTTTTCAAAAAGGTATGGTAATTTTCTTGTAAATACGATATAATTATAAGATAAAATGACTATTAATGTGTATATTTGCAATTTTAATGTAAATGTATTAGTAATAGCGGTCAAATCAATTCAGAAAGGCGATGTATAGTTATGAAGGAAATACTGAATATTCTGGACAAAGAAAAGAATAACATCTCTCGCGCAAAGATTGCGCAAATGCTTGGCGCGGAGGAAAAGGAAGTCGCCGAAAGTATTGAAAAACTTGAAAAGGAAAATGTAATCGTCGGATATAAGACTATTATAAACTGGGATAAAACAGATAAGGATGTGGTCACGGCGCTTATCGACCTGAGAATAACTCCGCAGCGCGGTGAGGGCTTCGATAGAGTGGCAGAGCGTATTTATAAATATCCGCAGGTAAAGTCGCTATACCTCATGTCGGGCGCGTATGACCTTGCCGTAACGATAGAGGGCAGCAGCATGAAAGAGGTAGCGTTGTTTGTTGCCGAGAAGCTCGCGCCTATGGATTCCATAATCTCAACGGCAACACATTTTGTACTGAAAAAATACAAAGAGGAAGGGATTGTATTCGAGGACGATGAAAAGGATACAAGACAGGTGATTACGCTATGATCGATTACAGCAAAATAGTTTCTCCCGTGGTTTCGGCTTTGCCGCCATCGGGCATTAGAAAGTTTTTTGATATAGTCGCTGAAATGAAGGACGCTATTTCTCTGGGCGTTGGCGAACCTGATTTCACGACACCGTGGTCAATCCGTGAGGAGGGAATATACTCACTGGAAAAGGGACATACCCATTATACCGCAAATGCCGGCCTTATGGAATTAAGAGAAGCAATATGTGACTACAATGAAAGGAAATTCGGTGTTACATATAACCCTAAAAATGAGGTAGTTGTCACAGTAGGCGGAAGCGAGGCTATCGACCTTATGATACGCGCTATAATACGTCCGGGCGATGAGGTTCTTATCCCGGAACCGTGCTTTGTCTGCTATAAGCCATGTACTATTATGGCAGGCGGAACACCTGTTCCGATTGAGACAAAGGAGGAGGATGAGTTCCGGCTCCTCCCGGAGCAGCTTAAAGCAAAAATTACGGATAAAACGAAGCTTCTGATTTTACCGTATCCCAATAACCCGACAGGCGGTGTTATGTCCCGAAAAGACCTTGAGGCTATTGCCGAAGTGCTGAAGGGCACGGATGTTATGGTTCTTTCAGATGAAATATATGGAGAGCTTCGATACAGCGAGGAAGGACACATTCCATTTTCGAAGCTTGACGGAATGTGGGAAAGAACAGTTGTAGTAAACGGATTTTCAAAGGCGTTTGCCATGACAGGCTGGAGACTTGGTTACGCGCTCGGTCCTAAGGAAATTATAAGCCTTATGACTAAAATACATCAGTACGGAATCATGTCCGCTCCGACCACAGCGCAATATGCGGCGATTGAAGCGCTTAAAAACTGCGATGATGACGTGGAGGAAATGCGGAAGGAATATAATTACCGCCGCCGCTATATTGTGGACGGGTTCAGAGCGATGGGACTCAGCTGTTTTGAGCCGTTGGGAGCGTTCTATGTGTTCCCATGTATAAAATCAACAGGCATGACAAGCGAAGAGTTCTGTCAGAATCTGTTGAATGAGGAAAAGGTCGCTGTAGTACCGGGCAACGCGTTCGGTGAAAGCGGCGAGGGATTTATACGCTGCTCATATGCGTATTCGATTGAAAATATTCAGGAAGCTCTTAAAAGAATAGAGCGTTTTGTTGCACGACACAGAGGGGAGTAAAATATGGATACAAAGTATATTTTCGTAACAGGCGGTGTTGTTTCGGGACTTGGAAAGGGTATAACCGCGGCATCACTCGGCAGACTCTTGAAAGCAAGAGGATATAAGGTGACTATGCAGAAGTTCGACCCATATATCAATATGGACCCCGGTACAATGAGTCCGTATCAGCACGGTGAGGTGTTCGTTACGGATGACGGAGCAGAAACAGACCTTGATTTGGGTCATTACGAGAGATTTATCGATGAAAATCTGAGCGTAAACTCAAATGTTACCACGGGCAAAATTTACTGGAATGTAATATCAAAGGAGCGCCGCGGTGATTATGAGGGAAGAACCGTTCAGGTAATTCCGCATATCACAAATGAAATAAAGTCAAGAGTTTACCGTGTTGCAAAGACACAGGAAACGGATATAGTTATAACCGAAATTGGCGGAACGGTCGGAGATATTGAGTCAACACCGTTTCTTGAATCAATCAGACAGGTATCGACAGAGGTCGGTAAAGAAAACTGTATGTATATCCACCTCACGCTTGTGCCGTACATTTCAACTTCGGGCGAGCAGAAAACAAAGCCGACTCAGCACAGCGTAAAGGAACTTTTAAGTCTTGGCATACAGCCGGATGTGCTTGTTCTGAGAACGGAAAAGCCTCTTGAGGAAGGACTTGCCGATAAAATCGCTCTGTTCTGTAACGTGTCTCCCGACTGCGTAATCGAGAATCTTGATTTAGATACGCTCTATGAGGTTCCTCTCGCGCTTGAGGAGGAGGGACTTGCCAAAGTAGTCTGCAAAAGATTAGGACTCGAGGATAGGGAGCCAGACCTTGAAAGCTGGACAAACATGGTAAATGTTGTCAAAGACCTCATGGACGGAGGCAAGGAGGAAGTGACAATTTCACTTGTCGGCAAATATGTTTCGCTTCATGACGCGTATATAAGTATTGTAGAGTCATTAAAGCACGGAGGAATACAGAATTACGCGAATGTAAATATAAACTGGGTGGACAGCGAGGAGGTAACGGCGAAAAACGTCGCAAAGCTTCTCGGAAAATCAGACGGCATTCTTGTCCCCGGCGGATTTGGTGACAGAGGCATTGAGGGTAAAATTATTGCTGCTCAGTACGCAAGGGAGAATAAAATCCCGTATTTCGGCATATGTCTTGGTATGCAGATTGCAGTCATTGAATACGCGAGAAACGTGTTGGGATATAAGGATGCGCATTCTTCGGAGCTTAATCCTGAAACCACCCATCCCGTTATCGACCTTATGCCGGAGCAGAAGGACGTCGAGGACTTAGGCGGTACAATGAGACTGGGAGTGTATCCGTGTAAGATTACTCCGGACTCTCTGGCGCAGAAGGTTTACGGCAGCGACTTGATTTATGAAAGACATCGTCACCGCTACGAGTTTAATAATTTCTACAGAAATGAAATAACATCAAACGGTATGGTGATTTCCGGTCAGTCGCCTGACGAAAAGCTTGTGGAAATGGTGGAAATACCCGGCCATCCCTGGTATATAGGAGTACAGTTCCATCCTGAATTCAAGTCAAGACCGAATCGCTCACATCCCTTGTTCGCGTCATTCATAAAGGCGGCTCTGGACAAAAAAAATAATAAGTAAGGGAAGTTTTAGTTTTGGGACAGTATTGGAAATACATAAAAGCGCATATCATACAATTTATCTTCGGACCGCTTCTGATGCTTACAGAGGTTGCCGGAGAGATTGTGCTGCCGACAATTATGGCGTCAATGATAGATGACGGTATAATGAATAATAATATCCCGTACGTAATATCGCGTATGGCTATAATGTTCGGCTGTATATGTGTAATGATAATAGGAGGCTTAGGCGGACACTATCTGTCTGTTAAAGCATCGGTATCATTCAGCGCGGACATCAGAAAAGACCTGTTCAAAAAGGTTCAGAGTTTCTCATTTAAAAATATTGACAAGTTCTCAACCGGTTCGCTTGTAACGCGTCTGACGAACGATATAACACAGATACAGAACATAACCCGTATGTTTCTTATTATGGCGATGCGTTCTCCGGGAATGCTTATAGGCGGTATAATCATGGCTTTAAGACTTAACGCAAGTCTTGCTACTATACTTATCGTGGTAATTCCGCTTTTAGGCGCGTCGATAGGCGCGCTGATGTATACCGCGTATCCGAGATTCGGCATGGTTCAGCAAAAGCTCGACAGCCTGAATTCGGGAATACAGGAGAATATCACGAATGTAAGAGTAATAAAGTCATTTGTGCGTGAGAAGTTTGAAATAAATAAATTCCATACTGCTAATGAGGACTTGAAGGACACTATGCTCCGTGCTATGAAGATAGTAATATGCACAATGCCTGTCATGACTCTTGCGATGAATATCACTATGATTGTCACCGTATGGCGCGGCGGTAATCTTGTAGTCGGCGGCGGTATGGAGGTCGGCGACCTGACAGCGTTCACTACATATATCGTGCAGATACTGATGTCGCTGATGATGGTTTCCATGCTGTTTTTACAAAGCGCGAGAGCGGCGGCGTCATCGCGCAGAATTAAAGAGGTATTGAATACTGTTGTAGATCTGACAGACGATGCTTCAAAGAAAAAGGAACTGAAAGTAGAGCGCGGCGAGGTTGAGTTTAAAAACGTATGCTTCAAATACTACGAAAGCCGCAAGGATAATATTTTAAATCATATTAATTTCAAGATAAACCCGGGCGAAACAATAGGTATAATCGGCGCGACAGGCTCGGGAAAAACATCGCTTGTACAGATGATACCGCGTCTTTATGACGTTACAGAAGGCGAAGTGCTCGTTGACGGCGTGAATGTTAAGGATTACAGTATACGAAACTTACGTGACGGTGTGGGCATGGTTCTGCAAAAAAATGTCCTTTTCTCCGGCACGATTGAAGATAATCTCAAATGGGGCGATGAAAACGCAGCTCATGAGGAAATAGAGGAAGCGGCGGATAGCGCTCAGGCAGACAGCTTCATAAAATCGTTCACGGACGGTTATAACACAGAGCTTGGTCAGGGCGGAGTTAACGTATCCGGCGGACAGAAGCAAAGACTATGTATTGCCCGCGCGCTTCTTAAGAAGCCGAAAATCCTTATCTTAGATGACAGCACCAGCGCTGTTGACACCGCGACAGAGGCGAAGATAAGACACGCTTTCGCGACAACATTAAAGGATACAACAAAGATAATAATAGCGCAGAGAATATCGTCTATTGTTGACGCTGATAAGATATTGGTACTGAGCGAGGGTAATGTAACCGGCTTCGGTACTCATGACGAGCTTATGAAGACAAACGACGAATACCGCGATATTTATCAGTCGCAGGTTGACGAGGAGGTGACAGCGTAATGCCTCCTATGAATTCAAGAAGCGCAGACACAAGAAAACCGAAGAATACAAAAGCAACGGTAAAGCGGCTTTTGTCGTATATCAAGGACGATAAGATTAAGATAGGTATAGCGTTTTTCTGCGTGCTGGTAAGCGCGATGTCGAACTTGGCAGGCTCATATATGCTGCGCCCGATAATCAATAACCTTGTTTCTGACGCGAGCGCGTTGGAACGAATTATCGTACTCGGCTATAATCTCATGAAAATGGCAGGAATATATGCCGCCGGAGTCGCAGCGAGCTTTTTCCAGGCGCGTATTATGATAGGCGTATCGCAGAAAGCGTTATTAACCATTCGCGGCGAGTTGTTTGAAAAGCTGCAAAAGCTGCCGGTACGTTTCTTTGACACCAATAACACGGGCGATGTTATGAGCCGTTTCACAAATGACGTTGATACAATAGGTGAAATGCTCAACTCCACGCTTGTGCAGATTTTCCAGGGTATAGTAAGTCTTATAGGAACGATTATACTGATGTTCTACACAAACTTCTGGCTGAGCATTGTAACTATTGTCGTTGCGCCTATAATGGCTAAGGTAGGTACGACTATAGCGTCAAGGTCAAGAAAGCGGTTCAGAAATCAGCAGATAGAGCTTGGCAAGGTAAACGGTTACATAGAAGAAATTGTAACAGGTCAGAAGGTTGTGAAGGTATTCTGTCACGAACAGCAGGTTATAAACGAATTTGAAGAGCTTAATGACAACCTGAAGGACGCGCAGATAAAGGCTCAGTTCGCGGGCGGTATGATGGGCCCGAGCATGAACGCGATGAGCCAGGTGAACTATACTCTGACAGCCGGAGTAGGCTCAATACTTGTAATATTAGGCAGACTCGGCAGAATGGGTTCGTTCTCGGCTCTGGATATAGGCGGACTTACCGTGTTCGTAAACTTTTCGCGTCAGTTCTCCAGACCGATAAACGAGCTTGCGCAGCAGCTGACTATCGTGATGTCTGCTCTTGCCGGCGCAGAGCGCGTGTTTGACGTTATGGATCGTGAGCCGGAAAGCACAAAGGGCGATACGGTGCTAAAGGACGTAAAGGGCGACGTTGTTATAGACAACGTGACATTCGGATATAACCCGGATAAGACAATTCTTAAAAATGTTTCAATATACGCTCATCCCGGTCAGAAAATCGCTCTTGTAGGCTCTACAGGAGCAGGTAAAACTACAATAACAAATCTTATAACGAGATTTTATGATATCAACGATGGCAGGATAACTATAGACGGAATTGATATTTTCGATATAAGTCCTGACAGCCTCCGTGAAAATATCGCGGTTGTGCTTCAGGATACGCACCTGTTCACAGGCACGGTTATGGAAAATATACGATACGGACGTCTTGATGCCACAGACGCTGAGGTGCGCCAGGCGGCGCTCACATCCAACGCGCACAGCTTTATACGTCACCTGCCTGACGGCTATGATACCATACTCGAAGGCGACGGGGCAAATCTCTCCCAGGGACAGAGACAGCTTTTAAATATCGCGAGAGCGGCGCTTTCAAAGGCTCCTATACTTATACTTGACGAAGCGACAAGCTCTGTTGACACGCGCACGGAACGTGATATAAACAAGGGTATGGATACTCTTATGGAGAACAGAACCACATTTGTAATAGCGCACCGTCTTTCAACTATCAGGAACGCTGACGCGATAATGGTACTGGAAAACGGTGAAATCATCGAACGCGGTTCGCATGATGAGCTTTTAGAGCAAAAGGGAAGATATTACGAGCTTTATACAGGTCTTAAAGAACTTGATTAAAAAAAATAATGCCTTTGGCATGGAAAGGAATAGGTAATCAATATGAAGGTATACCAGCTGATATATACCTCTGTAAAGCACAGCCTGTCCGACCCGGAAATAGGACTTTCAAATCAGTCGGGACTGCGGGTGTTTTCCTGCACGCAGGGACTCACAAAACAGAATATTGATGAAATCATACGCTTTGCAACATATCGTCTGCCGAAGAATAACGATATAGAATACAGCAGAGTTCCGTGTGATCCGTCAGTACCGGAGTTGTTTCCGAAGATTTTCAGAACGTTCAGGCTTTTGGACGGCAGATACGTTGCAATGCAGATTTCCTATGCCGGTTGTAATTTTGACGACCAGGAAGGGAACATATTTGCGCATGCGTTCGTGTTTGACGATGTGGACGATGACTTTATGCCGGAGCGGTATAGTAATCATCCGCTTTACCGCACACATCTTACCGAGAAGGATCTGACGGGGAAGATAGTCCATTATCTGAAACCTATTGATTCAATCGAACCTACGGAGGAGCTTGAAGATAAGGTTATAGAATTTATCGCGTCGCATAAGTATGAGCTTACTTATATTCTTGATAAAGCAATGCGGCTTCTGACGTCAGATGATATTAAAAATATATGCATTGCCACAAATGATATGGAGCTTACCCGGATGTATCTGTTAGCTTTAAAATGGCTTCTTCCGCGTGACGTGGCGCAAAATACGGGTATATCGACTTATAACGTATATCTTCCTTCAGATAAGCAAAAACAGATAGTTTTCCATGGAACAGTAAAGGGCAGAAACAATATAACAAGAGCGGCAGTCGAAACGCGTCAGAATTGCGTGTATATAGATGTTGAAAACACAAAAATAAGAAAAGACGCCCTGTCTATGCTGATGCGTTTTGAGGTAAAGGAACTGCGCGGGATTTATTCAAAGTATAAATTTACCTCCGCGTCACAGCTCCTTGATTGGGAAGCGACGTGTGAGAAAGTAACCCGGACAGGCATTGCGGGTAAACTGATACGGCTCAAGAAATCAGCCGGTGACGAGGCGTTCAGGATACGTACTCTTGAAATCTATCCCGCAATAAATGACACAAATATGGCAAATGTCAGATTTGAACTGTCAAAAATAATGTTCGATAATCTCGATTTATTTGAAAGCGAGAGGAAGAATATAACAGAAATATATATCGGGCAATGCCTCCAAAATATGTGCGCAGGCGAGACGATTGAAATAAGCGCTTCGCTCAAGGGTGAAGCGGCGAAGGAGCAGGCTCAGGCGGTATGCAATAATCTTTCCGAATATATGGAGATTATCCGGGTGAATTATAATAATATAACGGATAAGAATAAAATATCATTGCTTGTATTCTTAGGTAATATAAAGCATTCCTCCGATAATGACACATGGAAGGATTTGTTTGAGAATACAGAGGATTTGAAGCTTTTCGTGCATATGGCGGCGGAGATTGTCATAACAGGCAGCGGAATGAGCGCTTTCACACCGGTAGACGGATGGAAAAAAAGCGATCTTTCAGAGCTTGTAGCGTATTTTGATGCTTCCACAAATGATGCATTCCTGAAAAAGAGCTGCTCGAAATATATTTATAATAATCCTGACGAGGATTGGGAAAGCTACGGTATTTCCATGACGACGCATACAAAGTCGAAAGAACAGCAGGAACAGGATATTCAGAAAATCAGGCGCATGCTTTCAAAAGTGGGATATATTCCGTATCAACGCGGTAAATACACCGATATAAAGGGCGAGGTTACCGACGATATACGAAATAATAATTCTCCGCTTCTTATTTCAAGATTGCTCTATGCGGTATACCGCTGGCAGGGAACCTACGGTAATCAGATTGAAGCGGAAAAGAACGCGAAAAAAGTGCGTGAATTGATTTTAGAAATGCGCAGAACGCAAGTTTCGTGCTATAATTTCATGATTTCAAAGCTAGCGCTTGAAATTATAGAGTCGCCCGGACATTATCATGAGGTTATGATAAATACCGAAACAGTTCCGCCAAGCTTCTGGAACTGGTTCCTGATAGGTTATAACAGATGTAAGGGTGACGATAAACTGATTGCCTATACGCGTGTGTATAATGCAAGCAAAGAGAAAATGTCAAGAGTTCCGGCAAAGAAAAAAATGCGTGAAACATTTCATGATATGGTTGAATAGGAGAGATAAAAATGAATTTGAAGAAGAAACTTATAGTGCTGTTAACAGTAGTAATGATGATTTTTATAGCGTCACCGTTTGCGTTGGCTGCGCCGGATTCTGAGGGAAACGAAGCTCAGGAACAGCAGCAGGTGCAGACGCAGACTCAGCAGCAAGCGGCAGTTCCCGCCGCGGCAGGAACAACGGAATATACAAATAACAGGTATCTGACGAAGGGCGGCGCGGCATTCTGGTTTGTTTTTATCGTCCTTGTAAACTCTGCAGTGAGCTTTTGGGTTGGTAACAGATTTTACCGCCTTTCAAAGAAGGATAACCATATTTCCGCTGAGATAAGAGCATTGAGAAGAGATGTTGAGGATAAGTTCACAAAGAGCGTGGGCGGATTTGTGGAGCAGGAGATTGATATTGAGAACCTTAATCAATCTCTCGCGATGGATGAGGAAGGTATCAGCCCTTCAGACAGTCAGCCGCTGTTTCGTGAGGTGAGCGCGGAGGAAGAGGAGAGATTCAGACGCTGGGAGGAATCTCAGCAAAAGCATACGGCGGAAAGAACAAGACCGAGATCAGCCGTCAGAGAAGAACTGGAGGATGAGCTTCAGGACGTCAGAAAAATGAGAAAGAAAAACTATCAGCCGAAACGTGATAGTATACGCGATGATGAAGATGACGAAATGGATGAAGATCTGGGAAAAACAAGAGCCGTAAGACTCAGAGACAATTCCGCAAAATCAAAAGATAATGCCGTAGCGTCAAAGGCAAAAGAAATTCTTAATGATATGTTTCCATTCAAGGAAGATTAATAAAAAGAGCAATAGTTTAAAAAGCACGTCTGAAAACAAATTTCGGGTGTGCTTTTGTTATACCCAAAATCATATTGAAATTTGACAAGCAATTATGATATAATAACCTCACGGCGTTACCAAAGGCAAAGCCTTTGACGCCTGAGAGAGCATTGAATCATAACGCTGCGCACACGTTGCGTGCTTGCAGTTATGAT
>JAFLUB010000047.1 GCA_022509025.1 Oscillospiraceae bacterium
CACCGTACTTAAGTGTATCACAATTTATGGGATATATCAAGAGTAAAAGTGCGCTAATGATATTTGATAGGCACGCGCATCTAAAATACAAATATGGGAAAAGAAATTTTTGGGCAAGAGGGTATTTCGTGGATACAGTAGGTAAGAATGAAAAGATAATCAAAGAATACATAAGAAATCAACTGCATGAAGATTACATATCAGACCAAATATCAATAGAAGAATATATTGATCCGTTCACAGGAGAGAAGAAGGAGAAATAAAGAGGACAGCCATCGGTAGATGGCCGCCCGTGATAGTAATGCGATGTCAAATTTTCAATACCGCCTTTAGGGGGTAAGCAAGTGCTGCCCCTTCTAGGGGCTGAGCAAACCACCAGTTCACTGGTGGTTATGATTATATAGACGTTCTAAATTCAAGTATGTGTTCTTCTTGTAATTTTTCTAAATCTGTCCTAAAATATTGACTTATTGATAATAATATGATAGAGTTAGACTATAAAAAGCCGTAATGTCGACTAAAAATGGAGTAGATGATATGGAAATCAAGCGAGATTTATATTTGAATAAGTTGATTAAAAGAGAATGTAATGGATTAGTTAAGGTTATAACCGGCATAAGGAGATGCGGTAAATCATACTTGCTTTTTTATTTATATCACGATTACTTGATTGATAAAGGTGTCAGAGAGGATCACCTTATCGAAATAGCTCTTGATGATATTATGAATGAAGAGTTAAGAGAGCCTAAAGTATTGTATAATCATATAAAAGAGCACATTAAAGATAATGAGCAATACTACCTGTTTCTTGATGAAATACAGTATGTTGGAGATTTCTATGATTTGGTGAACGGACTATCACATATAAGAAACTTAGATGTATATATAACCGGCAGCAACTCTAAATTCTTATCAAGTGATATTCTTACGGAATTTAGAGGCAGAGGCGACGAAATACATGTGCATCCGCTTTCTTTTGCAGAATATTGTTCAGTATATGACGGCAGCACTTACCAGGCGTGGAAAGATTACTATACTTATGGTGGACTTCCGCTGATTTTGACCCGCGAAGATGATGAAATGAAAGCAGAATATCTTTCTTCGCTTTTGAAAAAGGTTTATATCAGCGATATTGTTGATAGAAATAAAATTCGTAATGAAAGCGAACTTGAGGAATTGATAAATATTCTTGCGTCTTCTGTGGGTTCGCTTACTAACCCTGCAAAGCTTACCAGGACCTTCAGGAGTGTGAAAAACAGTAAGATTACAGAAAAAACTGTCAAAAAATATCTCGGATATCTGACGGATGCCTTTTTGATGGACAAAGCATTAAGATATGATGTCAAGGGGAAGAAATATATTGAAACTCCGTCAAAATATTATTTCAGTGATATTGGAATCAGAAATGCACAGTTGAATTTCAGACAACAAGAAGAAAATCATATTATGGAAAACATAATTTTTAACGAGCTTAAAATCAGAGGGTATCGTGTAGATGTTGGCGTCGTTGAAGTAGTCGAAACAAACAACGAGGGCAAGAGAACTCAAAAAGGGCTTGAAATCGACTTTATTGCTACTAAAGGAAATAATAAATATTATATTCAGTCAGCTTTTGATATGCCAAATGCCACAAAGGAAGAGCAGGAGAAGCGGTCCCTAATTAAAACAAAAGATTCTTTTAAGAAGATTATTGTTGTAAAAGATGACATTAAACTAAAGCGGGATGATAGCGGAATCACAACAATGGGCATATTTGACTTTTTACTTAACGAAAATAGTTTGGATATGTAATATGCCTGAGGAATCTGAAAAGAGCAAAAATGATTAATTACAAAGAAACAGCCAAGGCAAAATTTTATATTTTTTGTAGATATACGTTTTCAAATGATAGAACGGGGGTGTTGCGTTAAGTAACACCCTCGTTTGGGGATGAATTTAGCGCAGTCCATTGTTTACACATTGTTCATAAATTTTATAATATATCTGAAGTGAATTTAAGGTTCATTTAAGATTAGTGTTTTATAATATAGAAAATTGTTCGCAGCGTGAGCAATTTTCTATATTCAAAAAGTCAACTTATTGGAGTGGAGCAAAGCGAAACGACAGTTATGACAGTGACTTTTTATAATGCAGTATATAAAGATGATAACAATCATATGAGTGTACAAAGATTATGAGGTCAATACGAATTATGCCATTAAAGAAATTTGCTATATCAGTTCTCGCCGCTCTGACGCTCTGTCTTTGCGGGTGCAGTATTTCCGGAACAGAAAAAGCTCCGGAGGCGGCGGGCGAATTTAAATTTTCCGTATTAAAGATTGGTCAGGCGGACGCTATCATTATGCAGACCGAAAATCACTGTGTAATCATAGACTGCGGCGAGAAGGACGATGGAAAAGAGGTTAAAAAATATTTAGCCGATAACGGTATAGAAAACGTGGACTATCTCTTTATCACGCATTTCGACAAAGACCACGTCGGCGGCGCGGCAAAGGTTATTAACAGTGTTAACATAGGGGAGGTTGTTACTCCCGACTATGAGGGAACAAACGATGAGTATCAAAGCTATCTTGATGCTCTTGAGGAACACAGCCTCACGCCCGTGCTGCTTGATGAGAATATGACATTCACGCTTGACGATGTGCTTTTTGAGGTGTATCCGCCGCAGGAAAAATCGTACGCGGAGGACGACAACGATTTTTCATTAGTGATAAGCGTGACGCACGGAGAAAACCGCTTCCTGTTCACAGGTGACGCGGAAAAGACGCGGTTAAAGGAAATAATGAGACAGGTAAAGGGCGAATATGACTTTTTGAAGGTTCCGCATCACGGACGATACAATAAATATTCATCTGTATTTTTTAAGGCTGTCACACCCGCGTATTCTGTTATTACAGACAGTGAAAAAAATCCGGCGGAGAGTGAGACTGCGGCGGCTCTGGAGAGTACAGGCAGCAGCGTATATTACACCAGAAACGGTACAGTGCATGTTCAAAGCGACGGAAAACAGATTACAGTTACTCAATAAACGTTAAAAGGGTAGCAGGGAGATAAAAAGTATGGCGATAGAGGTATTCAACAGATATGAGCACAAGTATCTGCTTGACGAGGAGACTTATAAAAAGGTTATAGAGGTGATGGACGCGCACATGGAGCTTGATAAGCATAATCAGAACCATGAGCCTTATACCATAGCTAATATTTATTACGACACCGATGACGATTTCCTTATAAGGAACTCACTTTCAAAGCCCGTGTACAAGGAAAAGCTGCGGCTTCGCGCTTACGGAGTGCCGGACGCTTCGACGGAGGTGTTTCTTGAAATAAAGAAGAAGTTTAACGGAATTGTCAATAAACGCCGCACAAAGCTGAAGCTCAGCGAAGCGTACGAGTTTGTTGATTCAGGTCGTGAACCGGAAGCGGCGGAATATATGAACAAGCAGGTGCTTGACGAGATTGAATATTTTCTGCATACATATAACCTAAAGCCGAAATTATATTTAGCGTACGACCGTGTAGCATATTTTGAAAAGGGAAATCCCGATTTAAGAATTTCCTTCGACAGAAATATACGTTCAAGGAGATACAATGTTCATCTTGAGGACGGCGACTACGGCGAACAGCTTCTTGAGGATAATGTGTATCTTATGGAAGTGAAAACGGCGCTGGCAAAGCCATTATGGCTTACCGAGATGCTGACAGAGCTTAATATAAAGCGCAGGAGCTTTTCGAAGTATGGAATGGAATTCAGACAGAGGGTTAAAGTGGGGTAATTAAAGATGGATAATTTATTTAATAATGTTTTAGTAAACTTATCAAGCGACATAACGGTAACATCGGCGCTTATAACAATATTTGCGGCGGCGATACTCGGAGTTATGGTTACGGTTATATATTATAAAACGCAGGATGACGCGGTATATCAGCGGAGTATGGCAATAACGCTCCTGATGCTGCCGGTTATTCTTTCGGTTATCATTCTGTTCGTGGGCAGCAATATAGCAAGGGCATTTTCTCTCGCGGGCACGCTGTCGATTATACGCTTCAGAAGCGCGCCCGGAGACCCGAAGGATATAGGCTTTATATTCTTTGACATCGCGGCGGGACTTGCCTGCGGCGTGGGACTTTACGCTTACGGTTTCCTGTTTGTATTAATTCTTGGCATATTGCTTGTAATCGTGGAAAAGGGCAGGTTTTTTGAAAAGAAGTACATACAGAAAACCCTGAAAATCACAATTCCCGAAAATCTGAATTATGAGGGCGCTTTTGATGATATACTTAAAAAGTACACGAAAAAGTATTCTCTTATGAAAATAAAGACAACAGACCTTGGTTCTCTCTTTGAACTTAACTATCATGTGACAATGGAGGCAGGACAGAACGAACAGGAATTTCTGAACGAGCTGAGGGTAAGAAACGGCAATTTGAATATTATCCTTGCTGTGTCGCCTAAAAAATAAGGAGGATTAAAATGAAAAAAATTATATCAATCATATTATGCGCGGCTCTGATTGGCTCATGCGCAATAATAAAAGCCGCGGATTCAAAGGACATATCCGTTATTTATGACGGCGAAAAAATTAGTTTTGATGTTTCGCCGGAAATAATAGGTGAGCGCACAATGGTGCCGATGAGAGCAATCTTTGAAGCGTTCGGCGCGAAAGTCAAGTGGGACGGAGAAGCGCGGACAATAACAGCGAAAAGAAAATCAAAGACGATAGGAATGACGGTTGATTCCCGTGATATGACAAAGAATGACAAGGTTTATACATCTGATGTCGCGCCGGTAATCAAGGACGGAAGAACGCTTATTCCGATAAGAGCATTAAGCGAGCTTTTAGAGCTTGACGTTGACTGGGACGACAAGAACATGGTGGTAAAGATTACTACTCCGTCAGATGATGATGAGGACGCATGGAAGGATAATGTTCAGTCGATAGACCTGTCATCATTCACCGTTACAGGCGGCGGAAGTGTTGACGCAAATTCTATAACTATAACCGACGGCGGAGATTACACGGTAACAGGTACGTGCGATAACGGACAGATTGTCGTAGACAGCAAGGAAAAGGTCAAGCTTCGTCTTTCAGGTATGAGTCTTACAAACCCGTCAGGCTCTGCTATCTATTTTAAGAACGCTGATAAAGCGTATATTACCGTTGAGGACGGCACGGAAAATTTCCTTGCAGACGGAGACAGCTATACGGTTGACGATGAAAAGCAAAAGGGCTGTATAACCGCAAGGGATAATCTTGAGATTAAGGGTAAGGGAACTCTTAATATTGACGCGAATTACAATAACGGTATTCACGCGGCGGATAGTCTTGAGATTGAAAAAGGTACAATAATTATAGACTCGGTAAACGATGGTATTCATGTCAATGAAACCTTCAGAATGACGGACGGCAATATTACGATAAACGCGAAGGGTGACGGTATTCAGGCAGAGGAAATAATTGATATTATTGACGGTAAGCTGGATATCACGACAACGGGAGTCGTCGCTTCATCAAACAATAACGACAAATTCGGAAGACGTCCCGGGTCTGATCGGATGATGGAGCCTGCTCCGACAGAGGAGCCAACTCCTACAGCGGAATCCGGGCAGACTGAGGCAGGCGCGGAGGATACTGAGGATAAGTCAAGCAAGGGAATAAAGGCCGACTGGATGCTTGATATTTCAGGCGGAAAAATTACCTTGAACACAACCGACCACGCGATTCATTCCGCGTCGGATTTAAATATAAAGGGCGGAAAAATTGATATCACTTCAAATAATAAAGGTATATCCGCTCACGGCAATATTATTATTGATGACGGTGATATAAATATCCCGAAAGCAACTGAGGGTATTGAAACCAAGCAGATTATGACGATTAACGGCGATAAGTTCAATATTATCGCAAGTGACGACGGATTAAACGCCGGCGGCGGAGATAATATGTTCGGCGGTCACGGCGGTATGGGCGGCCCCGGCGGCGGAAGAGGCTTCGGTGATATGGATGAAGAGGACTTCCGTGATATGCTGAACCAAATGGAAACGAACGGACAGGAAATGCGTCCGCGCCGTCAGCAGAAGGGTGATTCTGCACCGGATATGCAGGAAATGCGTCCCGGCAGAGGCGGCAATATTGACGGCGATTTCGGCGGCAGTATGATGCCTGAAGGTATGCCCGATGATATGATACCGGGTGGTATGCCGCCGGGTGGATTCGGCGGTGGGCCTATGATGGGCAACTCAACCGGGATAAGTACAGAGCGTCATATTCAGATAAACGGCGGAGAGTTCTATATATACGCTAAAAATGACGGTATCGACTCTAACGGCTCGCTTGTGATTGACGGCGGAAAAATCATAATTGAAGGACGCTCAATGCTAAGCTTCGGTGAAATGGGTCTTGATACTGATATGGCTATGATTATAAACGGCGGCGAGGTGCTTGCCGCGGGAAGCACAATAAGCGAAAGTAACGCGGGACAAAACGCGGCTGTAATCTATCTTTCAGAAAGCGCCGCTGCTCTTTCAAAGCTTGAGATTAAAAGCGAAAGCGGCAAAACGCTTATATCAATGGATGTAACCGGAACGCTTGGCGAGTTTCTCTATTCATCACCACAGCTCGAGGACAACAAGACCTATTCGGTTTATGTTGATAACGAATTAAAAGAAACATTTATCGTATCGGGTAAGGTTACAACCGTGGGAACGGCGCAAAGTAGCGGTTTTGGCGGACGCGGCGACTTCGGAGGCGTAGATGGCGGCTTCGGCGGCGGACGCGGCGGCAGAAGTGACTTTGGTGGTAAAGGCGACATGAGCAGTGGTATGATGCCGGGAGATATGGCGGATAATATGCCGATGCGCGGCAGAGACGGAATGGTCGGCAAAAATGTGCCGGAGCAGGCAAAAAGATAGACCTTAGCACAATTTAATATTTTTGTTGAAAAAAGAGCCCGCTTATGGTATACTATGTCATATAGTGGGTTCTTTTTAAAGGAGGAAATTTCACATGGCTGAGAAATACGGAACAATCCCGCCGCGGTTTACGAAGGAATGGTGGGATTACTGCTGGTATTATTATAAATGGCACGTCACAATCACTTTAGTCGCGGTGATAGTCGCGGCAGTGACGATAGTGCAGTGTGTAAACCGTCCCATATACGACATGACGGTAATCTATGCGGGGCATATGAATTATTCCGAAGGTGAAAAAGAGAGGCTTGAGGCTATTCTGAATGCTTACGTTACCGATATCGACGGAAACGGAAAAACGGCTGTGGATTTCCAGCGTCTTATGTTTTCGGGAGCTGCCGGTAACGAGGAGTATGACTATGCGATGCAGACAAAGCTTGATTTAACCTTCACGGAGAAAAACACTGCTCTATATCTGATGGACAGGGAGGAAGCGGAGTTTTATCTCAAAAGAAGCAGTGTCGCGGACGCGTTTATGAATACTGACGATTATGCGGCGGACACCGAAAAAGAAATTCTCAGAGCCGCTGACGGCACAGGCTACGCGGTGAATCTTTCAGACAGTACCATTCTTAAAGAAAGCAACATTTATTGCGACGACCTTTTTGTGCTTGTGCGATTGGATAACGCAGATGAAAATGAAAATAATCAGGTTTTTAAAGATGCTGTCAATATCGCAAAAGAGCTTATAAATTGATATAAACAGTAAGGAGAGTTACAGTGGCAATAGTCAAACCCGAAATAATGACAAGTGAATATGAGATTTTTTCACGCTACAGGGAAACGGGTGACGTAGATTTACGAGATGAGATTGTAGCCTCATATATATACATTGCTGAAATACTTTCGCGTAAGTTTGTGAACCGCGGGGTGGAGTATGACGATATATATCAGGTGGCATGTCTCGGCATACTTTATGCGGTGGAACGCTTTGACCCGGACAGGGGTGTGAAGTTTGCCACGTTCGCCACACCTACCGTAATGGGCGAGATACGGAAATACTTCCGTGACAGGGGGAATGTCATTCGTATACCGCGCAGACTGTACGAGGTTTTTTATCAGGCCGAAAAAGTCAAGCGTATGTCGGGAGGAACATCACGACAGGAGATGGCGCGCATACTGAATATTCCGGAAACACTGGTTGACAGCGTATATGAAACAGGCGATGCGTCCTTTATACGTTCACTCGAATATGAGGCGTATGCGGACGGTGAAATATCACTTTCCAATGTGGTCGGCGTTGAGGACAGAAATTATCTCATGATTGAGAATAAGGATTTTGTCGCGTCGTGCATGGAGCGTCTTACAGAGGAAGAGCGCGAATTTGTAAATCTCAGATTCTATGAGGAAATGAAACAGAAAGAAATTTCAGAGCTTAAGAATATTTCACAGATGCAGGTTTCACGCATGGAGAAGAGGATACTCAAGAAATTCAGAAGTATGTATTTTAAGGATTAGTGAAAGGAGAAAACAATGCTTACAGAGAAGAAAAAGGAATTTATTGAATTTATGATGGAGTCTGACGTTCTTCGTTTCGGTGATTTCGTGACTAAGAGCGGAAGAAATACGCCGTATTTTGTAAATACGGGTAATTTCAAAACAGGTAAACAGATTGCGACTCTCGGCAAATTCTATGCCGCGCTCATAAACGAAAAAACAGGACAGGATTTTGACTGTATGTTCGGTCCGGCATATAAGGGTATTCCGCTCGCGACAGCTGCGGCAGCGGCGCTCTATAATGAGTATGGCACAGATAAGCCGTATTTCTTCAACCGCAAGGAGGAGAAGGATCACGGCGAGGGCGGCTCTCTCGTAGGCTATAAGCCGAAGGACTCAGACAGAGTAATCATTATTGAGGACGTTATAACAGCCGGCACCGCGGTACGCGAAACAATGCCTATTTTAAAAGGCGCGGCAGATGTGAAGGTAACTGATATGTTTATTTCCGTAAACCGCTGCGAGTTCGGACAAAACCCCGAAAAAACGACTATTACTGAAATCATGGAGGATTTCGGCATAAATATTCATGCGATTATAACTGTTCAGGATATTTATGAATACCTCAAACAGGACGGCTCTTACAGCGAAATACTTCCTAAAATGGAGGATTATATGAGCCGTTATTGCGTTTTATAAAGTCAGAAAGGATAGGGTGATTGCTATTAAAAGGATTTTAAAATTAATAATTCCCGCCGTTATTATGCTTATGATGCCGCTTGGCGCGCGCGCGTATAACGTGGTGGATCTTCCGGAAAGTATGACGCTTTCCGATGCGATGGGAATTTTTGATGAAGATGAAATAACAGGCATAACTGTTTCGGATACAGCCGACGAGAAATATGTGGAGCTTGATCATAGTGAAATACACAGGTTTTATGATATCGCTATGAACATGACTGTGGAAAGACGCATTAATCCGACGCCGTTTCGCGGTATAGCGGTAAATCTGTACACAGCAGACGGAGTTAAAAGCTATTATATTAATTCCGGTATCCAGATAGGTCTTTACGGAAGCGGTAATTATATATGCTACAAGCTCAGTGACTCCGATACGGAACAGATTTTGTATCTTGACAGTACATATAAGGATTCGGACGAAAAAGTAAATGGAGCGCAGATTCACCGTAACACAGGAAATGATTTTCTGAAGATGCCTCAAGCGCCCTGGGCGCAGTCGGCAGCGAGAGAAGCGGCGGCAAAGAGTCTTTTGCCGTATGAGTTTACCGATAAGTATTCTGAAAATATAACGAGAGAGCAATTCTGTATTCTTCTCGGTAATATGATTGCGGTAAAGGAAAATTACGTTTCACTTGAAGCGTATATGTTCGATATCGGCGGAGCGTATCTTAAGAATTACTTTGCGGATTGCGCCGGAGTAGATGACTCTGTAAATATTTTACACGCGCTCGGGATTGTAAACGGCAGAGATGAAACATATTTTGACCCTTACGGAATCATAACGCGAGAGGAGGCGGCGACGCTTCTCTGCAAGGTTGCTGAGAGGTATATGTGGATTGGAACTGAAAGAAATCTAACATATTGGGATACGCCGTATATCTCGCCGTGGGCGCAGTTCTTTGTGACATGGGCCAATGAGTACGGGATTATGACAGGTATTTCAGATGTTGAGTTCGCACCTCAGAACCCTTACACCGTTGAACAGGCAATTTCTACCGTTGTACGGTTATATAATCTGATATATATACCGTAAAAATACGTGTGCGCCGAAAAAACAGAGAGGCTCACGGCAAATTTTAATTTAGCGTATAAAAAGGACTGTACAAATATTGCGTTTGTACAGTCCTTTTTTTCATAATTGCTGCATTTGTGAATAAAATCTAAAAAAGTCTTGCATGATTTGGAAACCAAGCAAGACTTTCTTTTTTATGTTATATATATAATGTAAAATTATTCAGCGTCTGCTGAAGAATCCGATTCTTCTTCAATAGCGTCGTATGCTGCGAGAACCCTGCTTTCAAGAATTCCGCGCATGTCGCTGTTGATGGGATGAGCGATATCTCTATACTCACCGTCTGGAGTTCTTCTGCTTGGCATAGCAACAAACAATTTGTCAGGTCCTTCAATAACCTTTACGTCATGAACAGCAAATGCATTGTCAAAAGTAACAGAAGCAACCGCCTTCATTTTACTGTCATTAGAAACCTTCTTTATTCTGATGTCTGTAATTTCCACATCTTTCACCACCTTTCGGCAAAATAGAATTTGCTAACCTTATAATATAGTATAACTTATGTTTTGTCAAGTATTTTACACAGATTTATTGAATAAAAAACAGGGAAAAAGTCGATAATTTGTATTGATTTTCTTAAAAAAGTAAAAATTTACAAAAAAGGGTTTTCATTTTGTATTTTAGGGTATATAATAATAATTGCACTAAACTTTATGAGGAGAAGAAAAATGGATAGATTTGTAATGTCTGATATCAGTAAAAATTCAGGTATACATTTCATAGGTATCGGCGGCATAAGCATGAGCGGGCTTGCGCAGATAGTTCTGAAGGACGGCTACCGCGTGACCGGCTCTGACTGGAACAAAACCGATATAACAGAAAAGCTTGAACACATGGGCGCGTCCATTGTATACGGACATGACGCGGTCAATGTTGAAGGAATAAATAACGCGTCTCTTGTCGTTTATACGGCAGCGGCGCATGACGATAATCCGGAAATGATTGCCGCAAAGGAGAGAAATGTCAGATTAATAGACCGCGCGGAATTTCTGGGCGCGATTATGAAGAATTACAAGCATGCCGTAGGCGTGAGCGGTACTCACGGAAAAACGACCACAACGTCGATGCTGGCGCACGCGCTTATCGGCGCCCGGCTTGACCCGACGATAAGCGTTGGCGGGGAGCTGGATCTTATCGGCGGAAACATCAGAACAGGGTCATCTGATTATTTTGTTACGGAGGCATGCGAGTATACTAACAGCTTCCTGAAATTCTATCCCACAATCGCGCTTATAACAAATGTTGAAGAGGATCATCTTGATTTCTTTTCGGGTATAGATGAAATTATCGAAAGCTTCAGGAAGTTCGCGTATCTTACAAAAGATGTCGGATACGTTGTCGCGATGGGCAGTGATAAGAATGTCCAAAAGGCGCTTGAAGGCGCGGATGATCTGAAAATAATCACCTACGGCATGGACAGTTCATTTGATTATTATCCCGAAAACATTGTCTATAACGCGGGCTTTCCCGCGTTTGACGTTATGCATAACGGCAATAAGGTTTGCTCCGTTAATCTTAACGTGCCGGGTGAACACAATATTTTAAACGCTCTTGCGACAATCGCGGTATGCGAGCTTTGCGATGTGGATGCCGTTACGGCAGCGAAGGGGATTGAAACGTTCAGGGGAACACACCGCCGCTTTGAAAAGAAGGGATTTTTAAACGGCGCGACGGTTATTGATGATTACGCGCATCACCCGACTGAGATAAAAGCCACCCTACAGGCGGCTAAGAAGCTTCCGAACAATAAAATATGGTGTGTGTTCCAGCCGCACACCTATTCAAGAACGCGCACGTTGTGGAAGGAATTTACCGAGGCTTTTGACGATACAGACGAGCTTATCCTGACGCATATCTATGCCGCGCGCGAAGAGTTTGACGGTGTAACAAGACCGGAAAATCTCGCGGAGGATATAAAGAAACGCGGCGTGAGCGTGCGATATATTGACGAGTTTTCTGACATTGCAACGTTCCTTAAAGAAAACGTTAAAGAGAGAGACATAGTGTTCACTATGGGCGCGGGAGACGTTGTGAATATAAATGATTTAATAATTGAGTAACCTAAAAAGAAAGTCAAGGGCATGATGTCCTTGACTTTCTTTTTGTATCAGTCGATAATTCTTTAATTATAAACCACAATCATTTTAGCTGTTCCCTTTGACGAGCATACAAGGATTTTAGAGCAATCTTCGCCATAGTTCTTTGCGTCTCGAAGATCATTTATTGTCATAGCTGTTTCGGTGTCTGCCGCATATTTGCTGATTTCCTCCCGGTCGTCTTCCATGCGGAGAATCTTTGTTGAGGAGGATATTGTTATTTCCTCATAATTGCTGTCGTCAAGAACGTAAAGACCGTTTTCGTTCTCTTCAAAGCCGTCTATTGTGACATATATTTTTTTCTCTTCCGGGAGCACCTGACTTACATTATACATGCAAGCTCTTGAATACGGAATAGTTCCGAGTGTGGAGCTTGTATACATCTCGTCATCGCCTGATCCGGACTTCTTGAAGCGGTAATCGAACTTGTATTTCTGATAATGATTATCCTCAGATGGGGTAATCTCCTCAGCCCAGCTGTATTTTTGTCCGTTATATTCCTCGCCGTCCAGGACAGCCGCGATATCTGAGAAACGGATATTATTTATACGTCCCTGTATCAGATTATCACTGTCATAAGCGAACTGTATAACGTCTCCGACCTTGATGTCTCTGAACTCGGACATGTCATATGTCATCCATGACTTAGCTGTGCCTGTGGTACCGGCAAAAACGTCAAATTTTATTGATACATCTTCATTAACTTCATTATATGCTTCCTCAGGTAGTGATGCGACAACAGAGAAGTCTGTGTCCTTCTTAACCGAGGTGAGCGAGCCGTCGTTTCCATAGAGGATTACAAGTCCCGCGATTTTTGAAGAGTTTATATCGTACGCCTCAACGTAATATGTATCCCCTGAGGTGAACGCGGAGGAAACTGTTTTCTTCGCATATTTTGTTTTCTCTGTACGATTCGCCGGGACATAGATAACGGTAGTGGATGAATTTACCGAGAATGCCGTTTTGCCGTTCTGCGTAAAGCTGTTTGATGAGAAGGTATACGCATTTATATTTTTGCACTTAACAAGCTGATCGCTATCATTGTTTACATCTTTAATTTCATCAGATGTGAGCGTGATGATGCTTGTTATCTCGCCGTTCTGAACAGTAACTCTTGCGGGCTGAGCGTATTCGGTAATGTTAGGTTCTTTTCCGACTCCGTAAATTTTATCGCTGTATTCCAACTCATTATCAACGTAGGTGGCAGACTTCCTCAGGCGGTCTATTGCAGAATCACTATCAACATTTGAGCCGTTCAGTTTAATTTTACTCTTTAGCGGATATGACGCTGTGCTTGACGCGGAAACGTTTGGAGCATACACGGTTACATACGCTTTTCCGCCCTCGTCATAGTCAATGAAGGCATTCGCAATATAAGCGTACGGTGAAGCTGCGGTCTGTTCGATAGTGCCGTATACCGCAGTGCCAAGAGCGTCAAGATAGAACGTTCCCGAAATGCCTGCTTTAATTTCCTTGTTATCCTTATCCCGAATATATTCAGCGCATTTTCTTCCTATTGTATATTCTTTACCATCTATAGTCATGCGGTTCTTATTAGATGAAACTGTCGTTATTGAACCTTTAACTGTCTTGCTTGAAACAAGAAGTGTGTAGAGTGAACCATCAAGACTCTTTGTGTAAAGAATTACATCATTTGCCGCAATTGATGTGACCGGAATCTGAGCGCCGTCTTTTGTGATGGTATATTCATATTCCGAGCTTTGCGGATTAAGAATGATATAATTACCGGTTACAAGCTTATCGGTAACACGATAGTCAGCCGTAGTCGGCTTGGCGTGCGCGACGATTGTTTCATAGTTGTTAATCTGAATCATGTCAATTATGTTATCTGAACCGCTGTCCGTAAGCTTGACGTCTCCATATATGAAATAATCTGAATCAGGATTGAGCCACTGCTCAAGAGCCTCCTGGCGGGAGAAGGTCTTTTCCGCCTTTGTGACGGGGTTTGTAAGTGTTACATTACTGTTCGCCGCGACAGTTTTACCGTTATAGCGTACTGTTAAATCTTTTTCTCTCAGCTTGACGGTCTTTATTTTTGAGTTTTTGTCATAGTATTTAAACGATGTACCTGACAGACTGTCTATATCGTTATAGTCAAGCTCTATATATGAGTTTTTAGTAATTTCGTCATTTATGATGATAAGCATATTATCATCGCTTTCAGGAGTTTCACGATAGTAAACGGTAATGGTATTACCGAGATATTTAATTATATCCGCGCTGTTTTCTGTAACTGAAGAATAATTGATTATTACATCCTCGCCGCTCTGCGTAAGGATATCCATTTCGTAATCGCCCAGAACACGCGTGCAGTCCTCTGTTACGTTATCGCCTACACCCACAAGCCTACCTTTAACCTGTGCCGCTTTTAAATAATCCTTTAAAAGTGTCTTTTCAGTCTTTATCCAGCTGGACGCGATTCCTTTCTGTTCATATATTTCTATTTCAAGCGCGTTATAAATTACCTGCGCTATAACGCCTCTGGGCGCGCCTAAGTAGTATGTGATGTCTGAAATCTTATCCATAAGCCCGAGAGTTGACGCTTCGCGGATATATTTAGCCGACCAGTTACCCATATCTGATTCCTGTTCCTGCGCGAACTGTTCATATCCGAGAGTGCAGACAACCATCTTTAAAGCCTGCTCGTATGTAACCGGCTCGTCGGGAGCGAATATGCCGTCACCGAAGCCTGATATTATGCCGAGGTTATAGGCAGTTTGTATATAATTCCTTCCCCAGTGGTCTTCACTCACATCGGTAAATGCATATGTGTTGTGCGTAAGGTTCTGATAGCCCAGAGTAAATACGATTATCTTTGTGAATTCCGCGCGTGTTATAGTGTTATCAGGCTTAAATGTGTTGTCCTCATATCCGTCTATAACGGAAAGCTTTGTAAGCGCGGTAATTGCTTCCTTGTACGGATTTTTATCTTCAACATCGCTGAATGCCGCAAACACCGCTGTCTGACACATTACCGATACTGTAAGAGCCGCAGTTAAAAGCACTGCTAAAATTCTTTTCATGATTTATCACCTTTTCCTTTCTTATTCTTTTCAAAAAGTATCCCTTTTTGAAAACATAGCAATACAATGATATTCTATCACTTATTTTACTATAAGTCAATAATCGCGCATGACCGCAGTATGTTAATTTATTTACAATATAGAAAGTATTTAGTTAAAATTTGATTTCAATAATAGAAAAATCCGGTATTTAAGTCAATTGTTATGAATAATTTGATAAAAATAAATCAAAAATATTGAAATACTCAGAATAAAGTGATAGAATGTAGTCTGATTAAGCATTGAAATTTAAGGAGGATACAGCGGAATGAACAATAAGAAAAAAAATCGTTCACCCTTTAAAAATCCTTTGCTGGTATTCCTTGTAATATCGGTTATAGCGACTATCTTTCTGAACATGATGATGATGTCGTTCCAATCTTCAAAGGAGCAGGAAATTTCGTACAGTGATTTTCTCGGTATGCTCAGTGAGGATAAGATAGACGAGGTGATAATAAATCCGGACAGGCTTGTTATTTATGAAAAGCCGGATGAAAGCAAGGATATTGAGCTTTCGCCGCAGACAGACTCCCTTATGCGTATTTTAGGCTTAGACCCGGGCGAGGCTATAGACCGGGCAAGGGAAAACAGCCGTAACGTATATTACACCGGGTATATATATGATGAAAGACTGCTTATAGGTCTTGATGAAAAGGGAGTACAATACTCCACTCCGATAAAGAATAACAATCCAATACTTGATTTCTTCCTTACGTGGATACTGCCGTTGGGTGTTATATATCTCCTGTTCTTCCTGCTGACGCGCTCCATGTCCAAAAGACTCGGCGGCGGAGGCGGAATAATGGGTATAGGTCAGTCCAACGCGAAGATGTACAATGTTGAAAACGCCACAGGAGTCACGTTTAAGGACGTTGCCGGTCAGGAGGAGGCGAAGGAGTCGCTTGATGAAATTGTGGATTATCTTCATAATCCCGCTAAATACCGCGCAATCGGCGCGAAGCAGCCGCGCGGCGCGCTGCTTGTGGGTCCTCCGGGAACAGGTAAGACGCTTCTTGCCAAGGCTGTTGCCGGAGAGGCGAAGGTGCCGTTTTTCTCGCTGTCAGGCTCTGAATTTGTAGAGATGTTTGTCGGCGTCGGCGCGTCAAGAGTAAGAGACCTTTTCAAGCAGGCTTCCGCAAAAGCGCCCTGTATAATATTCATAGACGAAATTGACGCTATAGGTAAGTCACGAGACAGCCAGATAAGCTCCAATGACGAGCGCGAGCAGACTCTTAATCAGCTCCTTAACGAGATGGACGGATTTGATTCGTCAAAGGGACTCGTGATAATCGCGGCGACTAACCGCCCCGAAATACTGGATAAAGCGCTTCTGCGTCCCGGTCGTTTTGACAGGCGCATAATCGTTGAAAAACCGGACCTGAAGGGCAGAGAGGATATCCTTAAGGTTCATATAAAGAATGTTAAAACCGATCCCGACATAAATCTTCACGATATGGCTCTTGCGACAAGCGGCGCGGCAGGCGCGGATCTTGCAAACATGGTAAACGAGGCGGCTCTCAGAGCAGTGCGTTTCGGCAGAAAAACCGTGTCGCAGGAGGATCTGATGGAGTCTGTAGAGGTCATTATAGCCGGTAAGGAGAAGAAGGACAGAATTCTATCCGAAAAGGAAAAGGAAATTGTCGCTTTCCACGAGGTAGGCCACGCTCTTGCAACGGCTGTGCAGAAGCATACCCAGCCTGTGCATAAGATAACTATCGTGCCGAGAACCATGGGCTCTCTGGGATATACAATGCAGATGCCTGAGGAGGAAGAGCATTATCTGATGTCCCGCGATGAAATAGTTGACCAGATAACCGTGTTCCTTGCGGGGCGCGCGGCTGAGGAGCTTGTATTTAACACAAAGACTACCGGTGCCGCGAACGACATCGAACGCGCTACCGAGCTTGCCAGAAATATGATAACACAGTACGGTATGTCGGAGAAGTTCGGAATGGCGGGACTGGAAAGCATACAGAACAAGTACCTTGACGGCAGAAGCGTTTCCCATTGCTCTGAGGAAACAAAAACAGCCGTTGATAATGAGATTATACGCGTATTAAAGGAATGCCATGATAAGGCTATGGGAATATTGAATGAAAACCGTGACGCCCTCGATGAAATTGCCCGCTATCTGATTGATAAGGAAACAATCACGGGAGACAGATTCATGGAAATATACGAAAACGTAAAGGAAAGACGCTCCGGGACGGAATCCGATGATAATGATGAATGCAAAGATGAGCAGTAATAAAACAATCGATAACAAGGAATTCGGACGCAGACTCCGCGCTCTGAGAAAAGAAAAAAATATGACTCAGTCAGAGCTTGCCGTGAAAACGAGGGTGACAAGGTCAAGCGTCGCGAACTGGGAAACGGGACAGCGGTTTCCAGATATAGACGCTCTGAAACTGATTGCGGCACTGTTTAATGCGCCCGTTGATTATCTTTACGGGATAAGCGACCAAAGATATAGGGTGAATATTCCGGATTGTTTTGAGATGGATCTGACAAAGCTTAATGACGAGGGCATGAAACTAATGCAAGAGTATTACAATATGTTATTGAAGAATTATTCGGTTGAGTGAAAAAAATTCCCTGAAAGTCTTGACTTTTGGGGAATTTTCAGTTATAATACCTAAGTCTGTGAAAACAGACAATCCTTGCCCATGGCAGAGGGTCATGGGACTAAAGTCCATAAGGAGGTGCGAAAAATGGCTGAAAAAATGCTGAACAGCTATGAAACAATTTTTATCATTGACGCAACACTTGATGAGGAAAACGTAACCGCGCTTAAGGATAAGTTTGTATCGCTTATCGAGAAGCATGGTGAGCTTGAATCAGTTGACGAGTGGGGTAAGAGAAGACTTGCTTACGAAATTAATGATAGAACAGAGGGTTTCTACTATCTTGTAAACTTTAAGGCTGACAGCGAGTTCCCGAAGGAGCTTGAAAGACAGTATAAGATTACAGAAGGAGTTCTCAGAACTATCGTTATCAGAAAAGACGAAGAATAGTCTTAAGAAAGCGGTGCAAGTATGAACAAAGTTATTTTAATGGGACGTCTTACCCGTGACGTCGAAATGCGTCAGACCCCGAGCGGTGTTTCACTCGCAAGATTTTCAATTGCGGTGAACAGACGTTTCGCAGGTAAGGATGCCCAGCAGCAGGCTGATTTTATCAACTGTGTGGCTTGGCGTCAGACGGGCGAATTTATCGCGAGATATTTCCAGAAGGGGAGTATGATTGCGGTAGTCGGAAGTATTCAATCGAGAAGCTGGGACGGTCAGGACGGTAAAAGACAGTATGCTACGGAAGTAAACGTGGACGAGGCGTATTTTACAGGTTCCAGATCCGAAACAGGTACTCAGGGTTCGGGCGGATATCAGAATCAGGGCTTTGGCGGACAGGGCGGCTTCAACGCTCCCGCGCCGCAGGCTAACAATGAGCCGGATTTCGGTGATGATTTTGATATGGGCGGTTTTACCGATCTGGACGGCAGTGAGGATGATTTACCGTTCTAATTCCGTATGGTAAAAATTGATAGGAGGAAAAAACAATGGCTGAAAGAAATGACAGACCGCAAAGAGCAAGAAGACCTAAGAAAAAGGTTTGTATGTTCTGTGTGGATAAGGTTGAGCATATTGATTACAAGGATACTGCAAAGCTCAGAAGATATGTCACTGAAAGAGGCAAGATTGTGCCGAGACGTATCAGCGGTAACTGCGCTAAGCATCAGAGACAGCTTACAACAGCTATCAAGCGTGCAAGAATTATAGCGCTGCTTCCGTTCGTTGCAGAATAATTTAGTAAAAAACGCTGTGGCAAAGCATAGTTTTGTTACAGCGTTTTTTTGTGTATAAATTGTAGTATTCGCACAGCGAATACGCAAGTATACGAGTCAAGCAAACGCCCGGATAAGCAACTTCACGAAGTGAAGTTTGCGACACTATACGAGCGCGCCGGTGTGACGTCATGAAGCGAAGCGGAGTGACAAGGCAACGAAGTTGCCGCAACAAGGAGGCGCATAGGCGATGTATAG
>JAFLUB010000048.1 GCA_022509025.1 Oscillospiraceae bacterium
ATATATAGACGGCGATGAGCCGCAGACAAAACCGAGAAAAGCTAACAGAATAAAGATTATCGAATGAGGGTGTTTATAAATGACGCAATCTGAAAGACGAATTTTTCTCATACGGTAAGCCTGTTTGCCCGAAAGAGATTGAAAATCAATCTATTTGTATAAATGCCGATATAGGCAAAGTATTGGAAAATTTGGGGTGATATTATGCACGATATATGGAACCCGTGGCATGGGTGCGTAAAATGCAGCGAGGGCTGTCAACACTGCTATATGTATTTCTTAGACCGCGTTCACGGCAGAAACGGTGCAGACATTTATCGTACAAGAGCAGGGTTTAATTATCCGCTTCAAACATATAAAAACGGCGAATATAAGATAAAAAGCGGCGAATTGATACGGGTGTGTATGACATCTGATTTCTTTTTGGAGGAAGCGGACGAATGGCGCAATAAGGCTTGGGATATTATGAAAGAACGGAGCGATGTAAAATTCTTTCTTCTGACAAAACGTCCTCAGCGTGTTAAACAATGTCTGCCGTATGATTGGGGCGACGGTTGGGAAAATGTCTTTTTTAATGTCACCTGCGAAAACCAAAAGAGAGCGGACGAGCGAATACCGATTTTGCTTGATTTACCGTTTAAGCATAAAGGCATTATGTGCGCGCCGTTTATTGGTGAGGTAAGTATTGAAAAATATTTATCTGACGGACAGATTGAACAGGTCATATGCGGCGGCGAAAATTACGATGGCGCTCGTCCCTGTAATTTTGAATGGGTAAAAAAATTAAGACAGGAATGCAAACAGTATAATATTACTTTTTGCTTTATTGAAACAGGTACAAATTTTATAAAGGACGGTAAAAAGTATCATATTCCGAAAAAACTTGTGCAAAGTGAAATGGCTCTTAAATCGGGAGTGAATTTTGTGGGTAAACCGATTGAATTTAAGCTGACAGACAGCTTTGGTTTGGATATTCCGCAAAATGAGTTGTATGTTCCGCATTACGGTAAGAACTGCGATAAGTGCGGAAGCAAGCTAATTTGTAACGGCTGCAGCGATTGCGGCAGATGTAAGTAATATTGCATAAAATGCGAAGGACATAATCGTGTAAACGATTATGTCCTTATATAAATTTTATTTGGCGACAAACGGAGCAACGCATTTTTATTTTTGAGCCTCTAACAGTAATTTTCTTGCCACTGTAAACCTTTCTACTCCGACAGCAGGAATATCTCTGTAACAGGTATCAAGTGAAAATTGTTCGTCATAGTTAAATGACGCGTCTACTGATTTATAAATTTTTATATATGCCTCTTTGACAGCCTCCATATAATCCTTACCATTCTGAACCTCTGTAATAATGTCGGCGAGCAATACCTTTAATTCTTCCTCCGCTTCTGCGTATGCGTCTGGTCGAAGTTGCATATCGCGCATAACACGGATTGCGTTCTGTGCGATTGGTGATAATATTCCGTAGCCGTTTCCGTCTGTCTGATTTGCTATAACTGCCTTCCGTATTCTTGTATTCGCATATCCGGCGGCTAATGTATAACCGAGATTGCCAGTCTGTACCTCGTCAAGAATATTGCTGATAAGATTTTCGGTAATTTGTATTTGTGCTTCCGTTGCATTAAGCGGTGTTGTTTCTCTTGGAATTCCTGCGGCATAGGCAGAAAGATTTGTTATTGCTAATGCTGCTGTAATAGCAATCGTAATTATTCGTTTTTTCATTTTCATATCCTCCTAATGTATAATAAAGGTGTTCAAGCCAAAATATACAAAAAGAAAGGAAGATGTCTTTATAACCAATTTTGTCGGCGGAAAGAAGGTAGAGCTTACATGCCAAACAAAGGGTGCGCGCATATATTATACACTTGACGGAACAGTTCCAACGTCTGATTCGACGCTTTACAAAGATCCGATTGAAATAACCGAAACAACAACAGTTAAGGCAATCGCTGTAAAACCCGGTACGGAGGACAGCAAGATTGCAATAGGTAAAATCTCCGTTCCTAAGACGGACGCGCCCGTTTCAAGCCATGCAAGCGGCTCGCTTGAATCAGGCACAATTATAACTTTGCAGTCCGCGGCAAGCGATGCTATAATTTATTATACCACAGACGGCTCAAAACCAACAATGAATAGTAAACGCTGCAGCGGTCCGATAGCGATTACATCCGATACTACAATTAAGGCTATCGCAATCAAATCCGGATATGGAGCAAGTAAGGTTTACACTGTTTCATACACCGTTCCGGACGGTCAGCCCGGCAAGATACCGGCTTTGGTAGGCTCTGTAACAGCTTCTGCGGGTGATATAGTTTCTGTGCCGTTATATATTTTTACCGATTATGCTATTGACGGTTATACCTTCACGCTTACATATGACAGCGAGAATTTTGAATATGTTTCAGTATCCTTGCCGGATGGAGTTCCGCAATCAAGCTTGACAATTAGCGATAACAAAAATCCGTTAACAGTTGTTTGCCAGGAAAGCGTAATCAAAAGCGACGAGATTTGCAAATTAAATCTGAAAGCATTAAACGACGCGGCAGACGGTGAATATCCTGTAACAATCCGCTTCGCAGCTGTTCAGAAAGACGATGCAATTAAGCCTGTTGCGAATATTATAAACGGAACAATCACATTGTCCGAACCGGACAATCCCGAGCCGGACAATCCCGAACCGGAAGACCCCAATGTGACCGTATCCACTGACGCATTGCTGACCGACCGCAACGGCAACAGTATTAATAGCGTCGAAGATGTCAAAGGCGAAATTATGGTGCATGTGACAGTTGAAGACGTTCAGGGAATACCGGACGACGGTTCCCCCGTAATGGCAAATATCATTCTTGCGGTTTATGACAAAAACGGCGCTCTGGTAGCAGTTACCATGAGGGAAGAAGATTTGTCCGGTGTCAATTGTGTATTTTCAAATACGATAGATATCCCTGACAATGTTTCGGTAGGCTCAGTCAAGCTGATGATATGGGACGGTCTGAACGATATGAACCCGATTTCGGATGTTAATCCTATATTATAAAAAAAGAGAAACGCGTAATTATTTTACAATATAATTATGTCCAGAGACAAATTAAGTTCTACACAGCACAACGCTATGTAGAACTTAATCTTTTATAAACTACTTATCTTTATCAAAATATTACTTAACATTTCATCTAACTCATTTATCTTTTCGCCGGATATGTATCTGCCAAATTCTGATCTTCACTTCTCCACAATAACAACCTTAACGTCCTCTCTTGCAAGCTCCTGTGTCCATTCGTCTGTAAGCTGCGCGTCGGTGACGAGGCAGTCAATTTTATTAAGCTCCGCAATACGCGGCACGCCGAGCTTACCGATTTTATTTTTATCGCAAAGGAAAATAGCCGACTCGCTGCATGAGAGCATGGCTTTTTTTATCTCCGCCTCTGCTTCGCTCGAGTCCACTAATCCGCGGCCGAGTGTCACGCCCTTGCATGAGAAAAAGCATTTGTTCGCATAGTAATTATCGAGTATGGTTTTTTCCGCAATCCTGCCGACAAACGACATATTCCGCGGCGTTAATTCGCCGCCGACGCATACGACATGGATATGAGAGCAGTCTGACAGCTCATTTACGATTTTTTCCGCATTGGTTATAACTGTTATAGCGCGCTTGCCTTTAATATACCGCGCAAGATGCCATGCGGACGTGCTCGCGTCAAGGAAAATAGTTTCCCCGTCGCGGATAAGCTCCGCGGCGTATTTGCCTATCCTTTGCTTACCCTCGTAATTAACCGTGTCGCGCTCTGTTATTGCAAGTTCTATTTCGCTGTTGTCCACAAGCGTCGCGCCGCCGTATGTGCGTACTAATACTCCCTGTTTTTCAAGCTTTTCCAGATCGCCGCGTATTGTTTCCGTTGTCACCTCGAACTGCTTCGCAAGCTCGACAACAAGCACGCTGTGTTCTTTATTTATTATCTGTTCTATTTTATTTCTCCGCTCAACTGCAAGCATATATTAATCACCATAGCCTTTCTGCCCACAAAGAATTATGGATATTTTATCATAAAATATATCCTTTTTCAACTGCTATACGCACCTCTTTTTGTGCAAAAGGAAGAATTAGAGAATAAAATGATACAAATTTAACAAATACTCTTGTATATTTCTGAATTTTGAGGTAAAATATAGTTAACTGGGTACAAGCATACCCACAAAAAATATATATATTTTTTAGGAGGATTTTAAAATGGCAGTTAAAGTTGCGATTAACGGATTCGGACGTATCGGACGTCTCGCATTCAGACAGATGTTCGGCGCAGAGGGCTATGAAATTGTTGCTATCAACGACCTTACAAGCCCGAAGATGCTTGCTCATCTTCTTAAGTATGATTCATCACAGGGTAAGTATGAATTAGCAGATAAGGTTACATCAGGCGAGGATTCAATAACAGTTGACGGTAAGGAAATCAAGATTTACGCTTTCCCTGATGCTAATAATTGTCCTTGGGGCGACCTTGATGTTGACGTTGTTCTTGAGTGCTCTGGCTTCTATGCATCAAAGGATAAGGCTCAGGCTCATATCAATGCCGGCGCAAAGAAGGTTGTTATTTCAGCTCCTGCAGGAAATGACCTTCCGACAGTTGTTTACAATGTAAACCACGATACATTAAAGGCTTCTGACACAATCATTTCAGCTGCTTCATGTACAACAAACTGCTTGGCTCCAATGGCTGACGCTCTTAATAAGTACGCACCCATTCAGTCAGGTATCATGTGCACAATCCACGCTTACACAGGCGATCAGATGACTCTTGACGGTCCTCAGAGAAAGGGCGATTTAAGACGTTCAAGAGCTGCTGCAGTTAACATTGTTCCTAACTCAACAGGTGCTGCAAAGGCTATCGGTCTTGTTATTCCTGAGCTTAACGGTAAGCTTATCGGCGCTGCTCAGAGAGTTCCGACTCCGACAGGTTCAACAACAATCCTTACAGCTGTTGTTAAGGGTAATGACGTAACAGTTGACGGTATCAATGCTGCTATGAAGGCTGCTTCAAACGAGTCATTCGGCTATAACACAGACGAAATCGTTTCTTCAGATATCGTAGGTATGAGATATGGTTCATTGTTCGATTCAACTCAGACAATGGTTGCTCCGATCGGTGACGGTCTTTATGAGGTTCAGGTTGTTTCATGGTATGACAACGAGAATTCATACACATCACAGATGGTTAGAACAATCAAGTACTTCGCAGAACTTGCATAATTTAAGATTTAACATAGGAAAAGGACAGGCTCGCCTGTCCTTTTTTGTCATAAAATCGTAAATTGACATTTTTTGCAGTACATTATAAAATTAAGTTTGAATACAGTCGCTTAACGGACGATTGTTTGTCACTCCCTGAAGGAGGTGAAATTCTGTCGCTTTGGATAGGAGAGTAGACCCTGTGATTTCTTGCATATCACGAAAGGGGGTAGATTTAATGGATACGTTAAATCTGATTTTGATATTAATGATTTTAATCATTATCCAAAATATGACAAAAAAATAATCGCCCACCACTCAAAAACAGGCGATTATTTTTTTAAATAATTATCTTGAGTGACTAAGCAGTCGCTTCCATAGCAAGCGATGCTGTATTCACGAACAGCCGTCGAAACGCACTCGGCGGTTGTTTTGTATTTATATTATATCAGTTTTAATAGGTGATGTCAATATTTTTCTTGTTCCGTCATCGAACCCGGCAATGATGAATGGACATCTGAGGGAGTCTTTTTTGTAGAATTAATTTTGCAATTTCGAAAATTCTCATTTTGACTGATATTTTTTTAGTAAATTGTAAAAAATTTAAATATAAATGTAGACAATTCCATATTTTGCTGTTATAATATTATCAGAAAAATGGCGTTGTGGAAAACTATGCCTGAAACTACAAAAAACACTTTTAGGAGGAGATTCCAATGGCTAAAAAATACGTTTATCTTTTCAGCGAAGGTAACGCAACCATGAGAGAGCTTCTCGGCGGTAAGGGCGCTAACCTTGCAGAGATGACAAATCTCGGCTTACCCGTACCCCAGGGCTTCACTATCTCAACAGAAGCTTGTACTCAGTACTATGAGGACGGCAGAAAAATTAACGATGAAATTCAGGAGCAGATTAATGAGTACATCGTAAAGATGGAAGGAATCACAGGCAAGAAGTTCGGTGACCCTGAAAATCCGCTTCTTGTATCAGTTCGTTCGGGCGCAAGAGCTTCAATGCCCGGTATGATGGATACAATTCTTAACCTTGGTATTAACGAGACAGTTGTTGAGTATATGGCTAAGGCTTCAGGCAACCCGCGTTGGGCTTGGGACTGCTACAGAAGATTTATCCAGATGTACTCTGACGTTGTTATGGAAGTTGGTAAGAAGTATTTCGAAGAGCTTATCGACAAGATGAAGGAAGAAAAGGGCGTTACTCAGGACGTTGACCTGACAGCAGATGATTTGAAGGTGCTCGCTGAGCAGTTCAAGGCTGAATATAAGTCAAAGATTGGCTCTGACTTCCCGTCAGACCCGAAGGAGCAGCTTATGGGCGCTGTTCAGGCTGTGTTCCGTTCATGGGATAACCCGAGAGCAAACGTATACAGACGTGATAATGATATCCCTTATTCATGGGGTACAGCCGTTAACGTTCAGATGATGGCGTTCGGTAACATGGGTGACGACTGCGGTACAGGCGTTGCGTTCACACGTGACCCGGCTACAGGCGAAAAGCACCTCATGGGCGAGTTCTTAACAAACGCTCAGGGCGAGGACGTTGTTGCAGGTGTTCGTACACCGATGCCGATTGCTGAGATGGAGCAGAAGTTCCCTGAGGCATTCGCACAGTTTAAGGACGTTTGCAAGAACCTTGAAAACCACTACAGAGACATGCAGGATATGGAGTTCACCGTTGAGCACGGCAAGCTCTATATGCTCCAGACAAGAAACGGTAAGAGAACAGCTCAGGCTGCTTTGAAGATTGCTTGCGACCTCGTTGACGAGGGCATGAGAACAAAGGAAGAAGCGGTTGCAATGATTGACCCGCGTAACCTTGACACACTTCTTCACCCGCAGTTCGACGCTGCCGCTCTTAAGGCTGCAACACCTATCGGTAAGGCTTTAGGCGCTTCACCGGGAGCTGCAGGCGGTAAGATTGTATTCACAGCTGACGATGCTAAGGAATGGGCTCAGAGAGGCGAGAAGGTTGTTCTTGTTCGTCTTGAAACATCACCTGAGGATATCGAGGGTATGAAGGCTGCTCAGGGTATCCTGACAGTTCGCGGCGGTATGACATCACACGCTGCCGTTGTTGCGCGTGGTATGGGTACATGCTGTGTATCAGGCTGCGGCGACATCGCTATGGACGAGGAAAACAAGAAGTTCACACTTGCCGGCAAGGAATATCACGAGGGTGACACAATTTCACTTGACGGTTCAACAGGTAATATATATGACGGACTTATCCCGACAGTTGACGCTTCAATCGCCGGCGAGTTCGGCAGAATCATGGGCTGGGCTGACGAGTTCAGAACATTGAAGGTTCGCACAAACGCTGATACTCCGGCTGACGCTAAGAAGGCAAGAGAATTGGGCGCTGAGGGTATAGGTCTTTGCCGTACAGAGCATATGTTCTTCGAGGGTAACAGAATTGACGCGTTCAGAGAAATGATCTGCGCTGACACTGTTGAAGAGAGAGAAGCTGCTCTTGAAAAGATTTTACCGATGCAGCAGGGCGACTTCGAGCAGCTTTATGAAGCTCTTGAGGGTAATCCTGTAACAATCCGTTTCTTAGACCCGCCGCTGCATGAGTTCGTTCCGACAGAGGACGCTGATATCGAAATCCTTGCAAAGGCACAGGGCAAGAGCGTTGAAAGAATTAAGGAAATAATCACTGGTCTCCACGAGGCTAACCCGATGATGGGTCACAGAGGCTGCCGTCTTGACGTGACATATCCGGAAATCGCTAAGATGCAGACAAAGGCTGTTATCCGCGCTGCTATAAACGTGCAGAAGGCTCATCCTGACTGGACAATCGTTCCTGAGATTATGATTCCGCTTGTATGCGATATTAAGGAATTAAAGGTTGTTAAGAAGATGGTTGTTGAGACAGCTGACGCTGAAATCGCTGCTGCAGGCAGTGATTTGAAGTACGAGGTTGGTACAATGATTGAGATTCCGCGTGCTGCTCTTACAGCTGACGAAATCGCATCAGAAGCTGACTTCTTCTGCTTCGGTACAAACGACCTGACACAGATGACATTTGGTTTCTCACGTGACGATGCAGGTAAGTTCCTTGACGCTTATTATGATTCTAAGATTTTTGAGAACGATCCGTTCGCAAAGCTTGACCAGACAGGTGTTGGTAAGCTTATGGAAACAGCTATCAAGCTTGGTAAGCCGGTTAATCCGAATCTCCATGTTGGTATCTGCGGCGAGCACGGCGGAGACCCGTCTTCAGTAGAGTTCTGCCACAAGATTGGTCTTAACTATGTATCATGCTCACCGTTCAGAGTTCCTATCGCAAGACTTGCCGCTGCACAGGCCAAGATAAATGAGAAATAATTGTTAAAGCTATATAAAAATCGACCTTGCGGGATAATTCCTGCGAGGTCGTTTTTGTCTGAAAAAATTTTCAAATTTTAAGGCGCTTTTAAGGAATTTATGGTACAATGATAATATAACCATGAAAAAAAGGGTGAGGAATTTGAGAATACTTGTTGTAGAAGATGAAATACATCTTGCGGAAGCGTTGTCGCACATACTGAAAAAGAATAATTATTCCGTTGACGTTGCGAATGACGGTGAAGCGGGACTGGATAACGTGTTAAGCGGTATTTATGATGTGATTGTGCTTGATATAATGCTGCCGAAAATGGACGGTATAACAGTGATTAAACAAATACGCCGCGAGGGATTTGACACGCCTGTGATTCTGCTCACGGCTAAAAGTGAAATTTCCGATAAGATTCTGGGACTTGACAGCGGCGCCGATGATTATCTCGCTAAACCCTTTAACACCGAGGAACTTCTGGCGCGTATACGCGCATTGGGCAGGCGCAGGGGTGAAATAACCGCGAACACAAACACACTGTCATGCGGAGATATTTCATTAAACACCTCAGCTCTGAAACTGTCAAGCGGTGCGCATGAAATAAGCCTTACATTAAAGGAATGCGAACTTTTGGAATATCTCATTCTGCATAAGGAAATGGTTTGCTCAAAGGAACAGATTATAGAAAAGCTGTGGGGCTTTGACAGCGATGCGGAAGCGAACCACGTTGAAGTGTATGTTTCATTTTTGCGCAAAAAGCTTGCGTTTGTCAATTCAAAGGTAGCAATTAATACAGTGCGCGGCGTAGGATACAGCCTGACGTGAAAGATAATCGTCGCATCTCACCCTTTTTCGGGACTTGAAGTATCCGCATACGACTGCGTCCCTCAAAAGGGCAATCTGCTTGATTCTCTTTCACGTTAGAATGGTCGAAGATAATCTGCGGCAGCAATCGCGAAGCGAATGCGCAAGTATACGAGTCAAGCAAACGCCCGGATAAATTTTTGCGCAGCAAAATATTTTCCAGTTTGCGGCAATGCGAAGCATTGTGACGAAGTATATCGGCACGGAGTGCCGAAAAACCCGGAACACGTGCAGATAAACTACAATTTATCTCTCTGTCAAATTTCAACTTATGCCGCAATGGTGCGGCGGAATGGAGAAAAGTATGTTTAAAAAACTCAGAAACAGACTGCTAATAGTAAATACTCTTATTATAGCCGCGCTTGTGCTGGGCAGTTTTTCGGTTATATATGTAATAACCGCGAGAAATGTGACGCATAGAATAGAGCAAAAGCTTGACCGCGCTATTGACGATTACAAACGTCCGGATCGTATGCCGCGGCATGCGGACGGTATGCGTCCGCCCGAAGGCGAAAAACCGCCGGAAAGACAGGAAAATCGTGAATTTTCTCCTACCTTCACAGTTCTTTGTGATGCGTATGGCGAGGTTCAAAAGGTAAATATGCCGTTTAGTCTGAATGAAGATTTTTATTCGGAAAAAGCGCATGATATAGTCTATGGTGACAAAAGCGAAGGACATATGAAAACGGAAAACGGGTATTGGGCGTATAAGGTATCAGCTATTGATACCGGGTTTGTAATCGCGTTTACCGACTTTCAGGCGGAACGCGCGGTAATGCTCAATCTTTTCCTTGTTCTTCTGATGGTCGGAATATTCGCGCTGACGGCGGCATTTCTTATAAGTCTGTATTTTGCGAACAGTTCAATACGTCCCGTTGAAGAGTCATATAACCGTCAGAAGCAGTTTGTCGCGGACGCGTCGCACGAATTAAAAACACCGCTTACCACAATAAACACAAATATTGATGTTTTGCTTTCGCATCCCGAAAGCGCGATAGGCGAGGAAAAGAAATGGCTAGACTACATAAAAACGGAATCGGAGCGTATGACAAAGCTTACCAATGATTTGCTTTATCTGGCAAAGCTTGACCATGGCGACAATGAGAATACAATTTTAAGCCGTGTTTCGTTTTCTGATGCTGTGGAAAATGTTATACTGCTCATGGAGGCGGTAATATTCGAGAACAATGTAAATCTCGTATATAACATAACTCCGGATTTATATATAAACGGCTCTTCGGAACAACTTAAGCAGCTTGTTATGATACTTATTGATAACGCGGTTAAATATACACCGCGGGACGGAGATATAAAAACAGACCTTTACCGCGATTCCCAGGATGCTGTGTTCACGATACGGAATACAGGCGAGGGGATAAGCGAGGAGGCGCAGAAGCATATTTTTGACAGATTTTACCGCGAGGATAAATCACGTTCCAGAGAAAGCGGCGGCTACGGTTTAGGTCTTGCAATCGCGCGCGCGATTACGTTGACGCATAAGGGCAGTATCCGCGTTTCATCGAAGAAAAATGAGTATACGGAATTTACGGTTAAAATTCCGGTCTGTAAGTAGAAAAACGTGGTGTTGAACTAAATGCAACACCACGTTTTAATATATTAACTAAATTATTTATTATGGCATTTCCTTGTTTGCAAGACCATATAGATATGCTGTTGCGAGTTGTTTTGCTTTCTCATCAATTTCATGCCACATATTCATTATCATTTGAGCTTCATCAGACGGTGTTTCCATTCCTGCGAAAAACTCTGCCGGAGTTATATCAAAAGCGTTGCATATTTTTATTAGATTCCGCATGGACGGAACTGCCTGTTTGTTAATCATTGTATTAAGCGAGGAATGCGGTATATCCGCTGTTTTTGCAAGACGGTAATATGTCCAGTTACGCTGTTCACACAGTTTCTTTATATATCCCATAATAGAAATATTCTCTGTTTCATCTTTCGATTCTTTTTTATCTTTAACAAGGATTACATTAGCTTCTTTTCCTATATTTTTCAAATAATCAATTGTGTGCTTTGTTCCTTTTGATTTACCGTCCCAAAAAATCAGCGCTGTGTCGCATATCTCCGCCATTTTATCATTGCGTTTTAACGGCGCTGCTTTTTTATATAACTCGTAATTCGGATATAGAATCAGTTTTGATATTCTATGTTTTTCTGCATACTGCTCGGCAAGAGTGTCAACACCTGCCGCGCCGCCGGATATAATTAATGTTGTTTCAGCCGTAACATATTCCGATAAATCAATGTCTGTTATATCTCTTGAACCCGCGATTAAAAGTTTCATAAAATCACCTTATAAAATTTATTTTTGTCCTGTTACAGGACATTAATTTTATGGACTTAGTATATCATAATATATGTCCTATGTCAAGACATGGCTTGGGAGGTAATATGGTATGGCAAGAATAATTGACGGCGGAAATATGAATATTGTAGGCAAAAATGTACGAAAGTACAGACGTATTAAGAAAATGAGCCAGCAGGAATTGTCAGATAAGCTTGAAACAATGGCAATTTATATTTGCAGAGGTTCTATTTCGCGTATAGAGGATTTATCAAGAACTGTAACTGACATCGAACTATATGGTCTGTCGAAAGTTCTTGAAGTTCCTATATCAGATTTTTATGACAGTTCGTTGATTAATGATTATTGATAAAAAAACCGCCATTGGGCGACACTGTTAAGACAGTAACTATTAGTTTTTCGAATAACAGCATAGTTTAGGCTATGCTGTTATTCATTTTACTTTGTAATAATGACATTGGCAGTATTACAACAAAGTCATAATAAATATCAATATGTTGCGTCCGTCTGCCGTCAATCTTTTCCGATGCGTAGACTTCGACACGTTTTACCAAATCATTTAAAACATCTGGTGTTAATTCCTGTAAATCAAAATATTTATGTACTTTTGCGATAAACCGTTCTATATTGTTGCTTTCCTGTTCTTGCCATAGATAATATTAACAAAGATAGCTAAATGCGGGAGGCTTTATAGCCTCCCGCTAAGTGAGTAAACTCTTTTAAAATTTAATGTAATTATTTACTTACAAACACATATTCCGTTCCGGCTTCTGCATTTGCAATTGTGTATTTGCCGTCCGTAAAGGTTACATCATCACCGTCTAAGGTGAATGTGTTGTCCTTTTCGTATCCGACAGTTATGTCGCCGTCAACAGCCGGAGTAATCTTAATCTCTGTCGCTTCGTTATTCTCCCATTTAATAGACACCTCAGCGCCGTTCTTAGCTTTTATACCGCTGATTTGACCCTTATCCCATACTGTTGGGAGCGCGGGCAGGATATAGATATCACCTGTCTGTGACTGCATAAGCAGCTCCATAACACCCGCCGCTGAACCGAAGTTTCCATCAATCTGGAACGGCGTGTGCGCGTCAAAGAGGTTTGCATACGTTCTCTGCGCAAGCTGATAGCGGAACAGTTCAAGCGCCTTATCACCGTCAAGCGCTCTCGCCCATAACAGGAACTTGTTCGAGCATGACCAGCCTGTGGAAGCGTCTCCGCGATTTTCAAGGACTACTTTCGCGCCCTCGAGTAATTCCGGAGTATCACGGGTTATGAGCGTTCCCGGATAGAGACCCACAAGATGCGAGATATGTCTGTGATACAAGCCGCCGAGCTGATTGCCGTTTGCGTCCTTGCCATAAGCCGCTTCCTGCGCCCATTCCTTAATCTGACCGTCGTCTCCAAGTTCAACCGGAGTTTCAAGGTGGTTTCTGATTTCTTTCCACGCTTCAACCTTGTCAGCGTCAACGCCGAGAGTTTCAGCTGCCGCGATTGTATAGTCATACATTCCTGCTACAAGCTGTAAATCGTACTTAACGCCTTCCTGCGTCGGACCATGCTCCGGCGAACGTCCTGTCCATGTGGTGTAATAATATCCGTCAGGGTAGCTTGCGTCAATCTTTTTCTCGTTATTGTACAGATACTGCGTATAGAAGTTCGCCGCTTTACGCATTATCGGGTACAGCTCATTCTCTAACACTTCCTTATCGCCGCTGGTCTGATATAAATCCCACAGGTTATACATCAGCCATGCCGTGTTACCTGGCGACTGTATGCTCGTTGAGCCTGTCATATCGGTTGTACCCATAATCGCCTGCTTGGTGTGCATGATGAATACGTCATCCGCTTCGTCTGTGCTGTCGGTAAATGTAATTTTACCGTCCGCGTATGTATATGACTTCGGAGTTACTTTATACATATTTTTCGCTGTAATACGTCCTGCCGGAATCTGTGAATTGAACCATCCGACAAGCGCCTTGCCGCTGTCTAAGAGATTTGCGCCGCCCGCAAACCAGTAGTTCATTTCCATATTGATGTTGATGCAGTAGCACGAACCCCATATCTCCGCCGTGGACTGACACCACTTACCCTGTAATGTAGCGGGCATAGTGTCCGAGCGCGATGAAGAAATCATCATGTAACGCGCGTAGTTGAAATGAAGCTCCTCAAGGTGCTTATTTAACGCCTCATAATCGTTTTTGGTATAGCTTATTGTTCCATGCTGTTTCTCATCGTTGTTTCCGGCTTTGTCATCCGTTGTTTTACCGGGCGTATTTGCAGCTTTCACAGCGTTCTTATACGACTGCTGTAATACGTCTGTCGGCGTATCGCTGATTTCATTTTCGTCTGTCAGGCTGAATGTAACCTTGTCAAACTGTGATTTATAGTCGGTGATATGCTCCGTTTTAAGCTCGTCATAACTTAAAGCCGCCGCGCCGCTCATTCTTCTTTCAGCTTTGTCAATCGCCGCCTGAACGCCCAGCAAACTCTTATACGGCGTCTTATTCATATTTACAGAACCGTCAGCGTTTAATTCAAACTGGTCTTTGTCATAATCTGTCGCGGCTGTTACGAGAATTGTAACGCCTGTCGCGCCGCTTACCTCTACCTTATTATATCCGTCAATAATCTCGCCGTCATCAGCGATTACCTTAATTTTCGCGCAGTATTCCAAATCGGATTCCTGATTCCACGCCGCGTTACCGCCTGATGAATACGGCTCGGAATCCTTGAGTTTTCCGATAATCGTAATCTCGCCGTTATTTACAGTAACCTCGCCCGGATGCATTGACACCGGATTTACGGTAAAGTTAAGCGCGCCCGCTGTGCCCGACGTATATCTGAACGCAAGCGTTTCCTGCGGATATGACGCGAAGTACTCGCGGTTATATGTAACGCCGTCATACTCATACCGAACGTGCGCTACTGACTCGTCAAGATTCAAGTCGCGGTAATAGTTATTGACGGCTGCGCCCTTCGGCATATCGAAGTCAACAAAAATATTGCCGACGCTCATATATCCGTTTATACCCTCGCTCATATTCGGGTTTACAGTATTATTATTTACCGCCGTCTGCGTGCCGCGGTAGCCCGCCGCCCAGAAGGTTTCCTCGTTAATCTGAATCTGATCTTTATCGGGAAGTCCGAACAGCATACCGCCCATATAACCGTTTCCTATAGGCAGCGCTTCCTGCTCCCAGTCAACGCCGTCGCGCGAATAGATGCTGTTGCCGTTAGAGCTGTTGCCCGCAACATACGCGCCTTCTTTATACCAGAGCGCATTGTCCGTGTCCGGACCCTGATAATTATTGTCATATGTATATTTTACATTAAGTGTTGACACGTCAACTATATCGGGGTCAACGCCGTACGGCGCGCCTGTCGGAGCCATTATACCCGCACCCATGCCGAGTCCCGATTTTGCGCCTGTTATCCAATCGGCAACAAGCGGAATGTTTCTGTATTCGCCCTTGCTTGTTATAAATAACTCATCTGATACAACCATTCCCGCTGTATTCGAAGTTTCTTTGGCGTCGTATGTTTTAACTATGTTTACCTCGCTGCTTCCTACCTTAAGCGCGTCACAAACAGGAGTCATGCCGCCCTCGCCTTCAAGCTTATTCCATACCATAAGCTTTGAACCGTTTTCGGCGTCCAGCGGCTGAACAGCAGTTCCGTCTGTGAATGTCAGCGGATACACGTTTACATCTTTCAGAGCATCGCCGTCATACTGCGCGTAAATCAATACGGCTGAATCAACATCTGCTGTTATCGTTACCTTGCCGTCACTGTATGTAATACCATTATCAGGTGTAGGCTCCGTTGTCGGCTCTATTGTCGGCGGAATGTCCGATGTTTTGATAACATATATTTTAGCGAACACAGCCTTGCTGAACTCAATATCGGATTTGAGGCTCTGCACTCCGTCCGATAGCCCGTTTATTGTTATAGTTTCTTCCTTAATTACCATATTATTTTCATCAAATACCTTTGCAACCACCGCATAGCCTGCGGATTCACTGCCTGTCTTTTCGATTATAATTCCGTCTATGCCCTCTGTCGCTGTAATATCCGTTTCACCGTTTTTCAAAAGCAGACCTTGTATATTATACGGGCTCGCTTCTGAGCTGCTGTTTCTTATAGTAACAGCAAACTCCGCTGAAACCTCGCTGCTCTGAACCTCTGTTGCGGTAAGAGTTGCCTTGATTGTTATAACTCCTGCTGCCGCCGCTGCCGGAACTGTCAGAGTACCGTCATCGGAAATAGACGCGCCGTTTGTCTCGCCTACTATTTCCCAGCTTGTATCGCGTTCCGGCATAACAATGCCGTCAGCTAAAGGAATAGCCGTGTACTGCTTTATAACATCAGCGCCGCCTACAGTTACAACCTCGTCGCCGTATATTGAAACCTCATCCGCGTTGCCGAGAGCCTTTAACAGCAGCGATAACGATTTTGTAAAACCGCCGTAGCTCGCTGATATCTTAACCGTTCCGGGCTGTGCCGACGATGTAATTGTAAGCAAACCATTTGCGTCAATGCTCACGCCGTCATAATCTACGGAATATTCTACCTTCGCTGTCTCGTCAACCGTTCCACGCGTTACTATTTCGTCACTATCCATAAGCGTGGTTACGCTGTTATAGACATTTGATATGTACTGCACCGTCTGATTTTGCGGAGTTATATACTTTTCCGTTACGTTATCAGACGCGGTAAGCTCCAGTGTATCGGCGTTGTCGATAATCTGAATATCGGATATCGCTATCGCGCCCCACGAACCGAGATTTATTGTAAGCTGTGATACGCTTGAGCCGAGCTTTACAGTAGAAGTGTACCATGTATCAAACTCACAGTTCGCTTTAAGGTCTATAACCTCTGTGCCTACAGTGATTTTATCTTCAGGACTATTATCACTGTTTCTGTTCGCGCTGCCGTTATTTGTCGCGTACGGCTTTGCGTAGGTAATTTGTATATATTTACCTGCCGCCGCTGTCTGCGGTAACGTAAGCGCCGCCGTTACATTGCCGTTGCCGCCCGCGCCGAAGAACAGGTAATATCCGTTTTCGGGAAGTCCTTTGCCGTAAGGATAATAGCCTTTGTTTTCGCTGGACTTATCACGTACAGCAACAATGTTGTAATTTGAACTGTTTGTCGATACCTTGTAACCGGTGCCGCCGATTTCTGTCTCGGGAAGACTTGACCTGTTATCAAAGTCCTGAATTAAGTTATACGCGTTACCGAAAATATTTGTCGGAGCCGCTACGGCTGTAATATTGAGTCCCGCTATTACTGAGAACAGCATTAAAGCGCTCAACATACATGAAATCAGTTTTTTCATAAATAATCCTCCGTTCTGAAATTTATCTGCGGCAGAGAAAGAGAGAGGGAAATCTCCGCCGCAGTCGTTCATTTAATATAATTATACCGCTAAAAAAAAATCTTTTCTATTACAATAAGTCAGTTGTGTTTGTCAAAAAGTCAGATTTTTATATTTACAGAAACGGTCACAGGATTTACAATAAGTATATGGAGATGATATTATGAATGTACACAGTAAAAATCAGATATTAAATCAGCGCATATCAAAGCTGCAAACGGAATTTATATTGGTAGACCACGGATTATGTCCCGACTGGTCGCGGCTTACACACCGCCGCCGTCGCGACAGCATTTATCTTATTCTTGAAGGCATGGGAAAGATAACTATAAACGGTCAGGAAATCTATCCGAAAAAGAATAATATGGTGTTGCTGCCGAAAAATTCGATGGTGTCGCTGTACTCGGAAAACGAGACTTGTTATAATAAATACTGGTGTGAATTTTTTATGCACTTCGACGGTGTTTCACTTTTTGACGTTATAGATTTTCCATATATGATAGAGCTTGACGATATATCAAGGGCGTTGGAGCTTTTTGAGCTTTTAGACAAGCTGCATTTAAGAAACGATGCAGCCTCCGCCCTGCAGATTAACGCGGCGCTTCTGGAGCTTGTATCAATGTTTCTCGATTACGATACCCGAGAAGCGGTTCATAATGCAAAGAAAAACCCGTTTGCTGATAGAATTAAAGCATTTATTGCCGAACATATTTCGGAAAATTTATCAGTCAGAGAGCTTGCGGACGCAATGAATTTTAATGAAAAATATTTTATTGATGTTTTCAAGCGTCATTTTGGCACTACTCCCGCAAAGTATGTAAAATCTGTCAGATTAGAGCTTGCAAAGCATGAGCTTTTATATTCTGATATCAAGGTGTCGTCGATACCCTCAAAGATAGGTTATTCAAGCATTCAGAAACTGTCTAAAGATTTTAAAGCGTACACGGAGTTTACTCCGTCTGAGTTCAGAAACCGATTTAAATAGAGGAATATTCTGTTTTTTTAAGTGGACATTTTAAAGTTCATTTTGAAGCTTCGCCATATACCTATGCATACCCTTTAAATTTTGCGGTTTTTACTTTCAAAAAAGTGAGTGTTTATGCGGTTTTCAAAGGTTAAAATATAGACAGAATGATTACTTATGTTCCACTATTTCGTGACATAGATACATAAAAAAAATAGTCTATCGTTTTGAAAACGATAGACTATTTTTAATCCTGCTTGACAGACTATTTACCGTACTGTCTTAATAGTGTCCGCCATAGGCGGTTTTTTCATACAAATCTTTACTGGAACGGGTCGTTTTCCGGGTTGGATTTGTTTTTTGTAAACACAAAAAGCAGATTATCCCTGTCACATTCAGCGATAAACACATCGTTTATATTGCTGACCTTATTTTTATAAAGCTCCTTTTCAAGCCACTGCTTATTTTTACCCGCGCGTTTTAAATTTTCCTCAAGTATATGCCCGTCAGCGATAACGGTATACATAATTGTGTCCTGAGTCACACTGAGCGCCAAGTCCTGAGTTGTGACGGGACGCGCTCCTGCTTTTGGCAGAATTGACACCTTTCCGTTCTCCTCAAGAATAGCGGTGTCTATATCGTCAAGCTTAAAGTATCCGTTTATTCTGCATTGCGCAAGGAAATCATTTATATCAATATTAGACTTCTTAAAATTCTTCTGGTATATTTTCCCGTTTTCCATTAGCAGTATTGCTTTTCCGGCAAGAATCCGCCTGCATTTCACGCTCTTTTCGCTTATATATGAAATAAGCCACATCACAATAGTGTATACCGCTATTGCAGTAAGAGGATAATAAACATCGCCCTCAAGCGAGGTCGCCATTTCCGCCGCGATGCTTCCGATTGTTATACCGTTGATATAGTCAAACATACTCAGCTCCGACATTTGCTTTTTGCCGGTTATTTTTGTGGAAATAAACATCGCAATGATTGACCCTACAGACGTCAGTATTATTTTTATAAATTCCATAACTTCACTTCCTTTTCTGTAGTATGCGCAAAAAAGGAAAGAAAAATTAAAATTTGTTGGTGAGATAAATTGTAGTTTGACGGTGAGCCTCCCTGCAACAATCCGAAGGATTTTTGGAGGGAGGGGGACCGCGCGAAGCGTGGTGGAGGGTCTAATGACGGCAAATCTTATTAACGGGATTTAATATTTAGAATTGCGCAGGGACCCTCCGTCATTTTTTCGCTGTCGCTCTAAAATGCCACCTCCCTCCAAAGCGCCAAAGGCGCGT
>JAFLUB010000049.1 GCA_022509025.1 Oscillospiraceae bacterium
GTAATGTTTCAAAAACACGCAAGCAGCTTGATTTAAAGGATAAAGAAATTGTACTCGCGCCTCACGAGGGTATTGTATCATCGGAGGATTGGGTAAAATGCAGAATACGCTGTCTTAATAACCGGCAGTCTACTCAAACCTATAAAGGAAAAACCTCGTGGCTGACGGGTAAGGTTAAATGCGGTAAGTGCGGTTACGGATTGACTATCGTAAAAGCACAGACAAAATGGCACAGATATTTTGTTTGCGCCACATCTCTTGCAACAAAAAAAGCTAAGTGCAAGGGCACAGGCGGCACAATTTACGCTGATGTTCTGGAGGAATATATATTTAACGCCATCAAAAACAGATTGACGGAATTTAAAACGCTTTCAGGCAAAAATAAAAATCAGTCCAATCCCAAAATCAACGAAAACAAAATAAGACTTTCAGAGATTGAAAATGAAATCAACGATTTTCTTTCAAAGGTAGTCGGAGCTAATACTATTTTAATGGAATACATCAATGACAAGATAGACGCATTGGATAGAGAACGAAAAGAATTACACGCACAAATACTTTCTCTCGAAAATTATAAACCAAAACAAAACATTGATGTTATTTCAAATCATGTTGATGCTTGGGAAAAAACCTCATATGAGGATAAACAATCGGTAGTGGACGCAATGATTAAAGTCATTCATATTGCGGACGGAAATATTGAAATACAATGGAATATTTAGTCGCAATCTGTCGCTTGTATCGTTTGCTTTCGGTGAAGCGCTTGATAATTTACAGTCTAATTTACAGCACAAGAAGGTATATGCAAACGGTATAAAGAAAAAGGATTGCGGATGCAATAAATAAGTAATATATAAAATTGCAGAAACACATCTGAGGACACCACGCCTTCAGATGTGTTTTTGTTGTGCTTAAAATTTAAGTTGCACAGTCCTGTTTAACGGACAGTACATAATGTATAATGTAATCATAGAAAACATAACAATTAATTTATGGAGGGGATAAATATGATATTATTAATAGCAATCTTATATTTTGGATATAAACTTGCAAAAGAGGCAGCAGAGGATACGCAGATCAGGAATCAGTGCAGAAACAGAGGATTTGACACATATCCATCCAGTACCGGATTGCGGGATATGAAAACTGGTAAGCGCTGCTATGTCAATCCGAGAACAGGTGAAAAGACCTTATTCTAAACACGATAAAAGAAAGATGGATAGGACACAAAATGATTCATTGGTTCAAATACGGTTGTATCTGACAGCGCCATGAGCGCTTTGAGATACAACCCGAATTTTTTGTAAAATAAATTAAAGACAATCCCGAATTTGTTGTAAAGTAAGTTGAGAAAACCTCCATGATGATATATAAGAAAATATTATTTTGGTGGTTTTAAATTATGCAAAACCTGATAAAGAAGCTATGTGCTTATTATGCATGGTGATAAAGATAGTGTAGTTCCTATTGCATACAGTCAAAAAGCAGATAAAATCTACCGTATTTTCGGACTTGAACTGTTCGGGGGAGAGGGACACGGCTTTTTCGCTGATGCAGATAAACAGATGACACAAATGCTTGTAAGATTTATAAAGGATATAGTTTTGTATTAAAAAATATAATCGGATAGATATTTATTTTTATTATTAGTTCTGTTATTAATCCACAAGGATGGCAAGACGGGTTACGTATTTATCGGGAGTGATTTCCCTTCCGGTATATGGCGCAACAAGCCCCATGGTACGGGGATAATCCACCGATTTCAAACCGAGCTCACGGATCATTTTGCCGAGGAACAGGTGCACCTCCGCGAAAGTGCCGTATTCACCGTAATGCAGTACGGACAAAGCTTTACCGCCACGGATTGTAACTGTTTCTTCTGACGCGCATTCGGGTTTCAGGGGCAGACAGCATATGTAGTTTATTTCTTTCTCACTGAATTCACCGCGCAGAAAATCATCACGCTTGTTTATAACAAACAGCGGCTCTGACGGAAGCATTTTGTAACCCTTTTCATATGCATCGTGGCACATATTATACATATCTCTGTATTTGTCGGCGACGCATGTTCCAGTATATTCTTTTGCGTAACATATATAATCGGGAAGATTGATAATTTCCCATGTCATATGATTTTTGTTATCAAGACGGAGCTTCATTTCATCCAGTCCACGCCTTAAAATGGACATTTGCCTCTCCAGCTTTTCGACAAGAAGAAGGGAGTTACCACAGGAAGTATAGTATTCAGCAATATCATCATAATTAAGTCCCATATCCTGAAACATTTCAATTTGCATTATTTTGCTTATATTGTGATTATCATAGTAACGGTATCCGCTTGCCTTGTTAGAATAAGCGGGCGTAAGAAGCCCTCTTTTTTCCAAGCGGCGGATTGTAGTTGGTGAAATATCGCAGCACTTTGCAACCTGACCTATTGTAAACAAATTTTCCAAAATAATCACTCCTTTTTCTTGACTCTTTCATGGGTGGTAATGTTATAATAACATATGTATGTATAAAATTCAACAAAAAAGGAGACAGAATATGAAACAGTTGAAAAAATTTACAGCTTTGGTTATCGCTATGTCAATGGCACTGTCAGCAATACCAACGATTACGTTTAGCGTTCACGCGGCGGCTGAGTTTGTCGGCGCATCGGGCGGCGACGGTACGGAAGGCAATCCGTACACGATTTCAAACTGTGCGGAGCTTGAAGCGTTCCGCGACTACATAAACGACGGCAACACCGGTGAGAGCAAACACTTCAAGCTTACGGCTGATATTGATATGTCGGAAAAGTATAATGAGGATGGCGAATCATGGACGCCGATTGGATATTATAACGGTTCTTCAGACTACAATCCATTCAATGGCACCTTTGACGGTAACGAATATAAAATAACAGGTCTGTATTTCAATTCTACAAGCGATTATCAGGGCTTGTTCGGTTATATTGAGGAAGATGGAGTAATCAAAAATCTCGGCGTGAGCGGATCTGTTGCATGTAGAAACTATGCCGGCGGTATAGCGGGACTCAATAGCGGCACGATAGAAAACAGTTATAACACCGGCGATGTTACGGCAATATATGATTATGGCGCTGCCGGCGGCATAGCGGGATATAATAACGGCAATATAGAAAACAGTTATAACACCGGCAATGTTTCAGGCGATACTGCCGGAGGCATTGCGGGATTCTCTCTCGGAGCGATAGAGAGCTGCTATAACACCGGCTCTGTTATGGGTGTTGGCAGCAGCGGCTCTGTCGGCGGTCTTGTGGGAAATGGTTATTACTGCACGATGAAAAATTGCTATAACACCGGCGATGTCATGGGTCTCGACGCTTCATATGTCGGCGGCATTGTTGGACAGCATAGCTACGAAACGATAGAGAACTGCTATAACACCGGCAGCGTGTCCGGCAGCAATAAGGTCGGCGGCGTTTTCGGAAGAATTTACGACTGTACTGTGAGGAACTGCTATTATCTGCAAAAGGATGAGATAAACGCGGGGATGAGCGCAGTTGGTGAAAAAATCAGCAGCACCACCATAAACGTGGAAAGCAAAACCGCAGACGAATTCAAATCCCTCGCGTCAACGCTTGGTAGTGATGCGTGGAAGGACAGTGACTGGTTTAAGCGTCCTGTTCTTGTGTCAAATCCTGAGGTGATTGAGATACCCGACCTTGACACTTTGGAGAAGGTGCGCGATTACATAAATGACGACAATGGCGATAGCGAATATTTCAAGCTCACGGCTAATATTGTCATGTCGGAAAAGTATAATGAGGACGGCGAATCATGGACGCCGATTGGAACGAACGGAAGCAAATATTTCAGGGGCACATTTGACGGCGACGGACATACAATAACCGGATTGTATATAAACTCGGCAAGCGGTGTTCAGGGCTTGTTCGGCTATATGGGAGCTTATCAAGACAACAGGGGTACGATTAAAAACCTCGGTGTTGTGAATGTTTCTGTTACAGCGAGTGGTGACTATGTTGGAATCATTGCGGGCAGCAGTTACGGTACGATAGAAAACTGCTACAGCAACGGTTCTGTAAGCGGCTCTTACAGTGTTGGCGGCATTGTGGGATGGAACTCCGGTACGGTGACGAACTGCTATAATACCGGCAATGTGACTGCTATAAATGAAGAAAGCATTAGCTATGCCGGTGGCATTGTGGGAGAGGCATCCGCTGCCGAGATGACAAACTGTTATAACACCGGCACTGTTACGGGCAGTACTGTTGGCGGCATCATTGGAAAAGTGTTTAACACAAGTACAGTGACGAACAGCTATTATCTTAATACTTGTGTTGAAAACGGCAATAATTATGGCACAAGTAAAATCGTAGACGAGTTTAACTCGGGCGAAGTTGCCTGGGCTTTACAGAACGGTCAGGTTGCGTTAGCCTGGGGTCAGATATTAGAAACTGACGAGTACCCGATTCTGACAAGCGAAACCGCGAAAAAGGTGTTAAAGGTTACGTTTGTAAAAGACGATAGGAACAAAGAATATCGCTACACAAATATGAATGGAAAAGTGACAGATATTCCTGAGGCGCCGGAAGGATATGTATGGTCGGATTTTGACGAGAATACGCAGATTACCGGCGATACAACCGTTACAGCTGTCTCGACAGCGACACCAACGCTCACAGTTGAGCCAACTGCGACACCTACAATTGAGCCTACAGCAACGCCTACAGCGGAGCCGACGGCAACATCAACACCAGACGCAACGGCAACATCAACACCGGACGTAACGGCAACGTCAACACCGGACGTAACAGCAACGTCAACACCAGACGCAACGGCAACGTCAACACCTGATGTAACGGCAACATCAACGCCGGACGTAACGGCAACGTCAACACCAGACGTAACGGCAACGTCAACGCCGGACGTAACGGCAACGTCAACACCGGATGTAACAGCAACGTCAACACCTGACGTAACGGCAACGTCAACACCTGATGTAACAGCAACGTCAACACCTGACGTAACGGCAACGTCAACACCAGACGTAACGGCAACGTCAACACCTGATGTAACAGCAACGTCAACACCTGATGTAACAGCAACGTCAACACCTGATGTAACTGTAACACCTACAGCAACGCCTACGGCGGTGCCGACGGTAACTTCTTCGCCAAGTCCGACACCGGAAGTAACACCTACACCATCTCCAAGTCCGACTCCTACCGCGAAGCCGAAGAAGAGCGGCGGCAGTTCATCAAAGCCGGCATCCACACCAAAGCCAAGTCCGACAGCAACGCCTGACACTGTAACGGCAGAAACACCTACACCAACGGTAACAGCTGACCCGACAGTAACAGCAAAACCAGCAGATAATACGAACGAAGCAGATTCTTCGTCAGTGTGGTTTACAGACGTTCCTGATAACTTATGGTTCTATGAGCCGATTAAATATACGCTGAGGCGCGGCTTGATGTCAGGTATAACAAATACAATCTTTGAGCCTGAAACTGATGTCACAAGAGCGATGTTTGTATGCGTGCTCTATCGGATTGAAGGCGAGCCTGAAACGAATTATGCAATGACATTTGAAGATGTATCTCCGAATATGTATTACGCGGAAGAGGTTGCATGGGCGGCGGAAAATAATATTGTCTCGGGCTATTCCGACAAGGTATTTGACCCTGACGGACTTATCACGCGTGAACAGATGGCGGCGATAATGTACCGCTATGCAAACTTCAAGGAATATGACACAAACACCGGCGCGGCGCTTAATTATGCCGATAAGGAAAGTGTTTCAGATTATGCAGTGTCCGCTGTTATATGGACAACCGAAAATGGAATTATGTCCGGATATGAGAATTACTTCACTCCGCATAACTATGCGACACGCGCTCAGACAGCATCGGTATTCAGACAGTTTGATGAAAAATTTAATTTAAAATAACAATAAAAATACTGTGGCAAATCGCGTGCCACAGTATTTTTGTGTTAACCTTATTTTAATATCTCAACCGTGCGTGTTTCTCCGTCCCAGTCAACATCTAAATCAAACGATTCCATGATAAAGCGCAATGGAACCATTGTTCTGTTATTTTTTATCATTGCAGGCATATCAAGATAACATTCCTCGCCGTCAAAGTATGCGACGTCACTGTCAACATAAAGAGTCATTGTATGCCGGCCTTTCTTTATCTCGACCTTCTGATTCTTTCCGTCCCATTTAACATTCGAGTTAAGAGCTTCGCTCACACCGCGTATCGGGATAAGCGTGTATGTTTTTCCGCTGCGCGTTTCAAGCAGGGGATACTGGTCGTCAAAATCTATCAGCTCACCGTTCATACGCACCTTTGCGCCGGAATATTCAATATCATTATGATAATAACGGAGTACATGCTCTATGTAAAGCGGGTCGCCGTATGTTTTGTACGGCCATTCGGGATCGGTATATTCAACCGCGTTTTCACGCTCGTCAAGCCAGTCATCAGCTTTTTCTTCTATTATTCTGTCAAGAATGACCTGACCAAAATTGTATGATTGTATCATTTTCATATAATCGCAGTCGTAACGGATAAGCGCCTTGGAAATCAGATATGCCGCAAACGGAATAGCTTTTTCCTCGTCCAGTCTGTCCTCTCTTGTCCATTTCTTACCGGTTGTCCGCTTGCCGAACGCGGCAAAAGTTTCAACCATTGAATATTCAATCTGCATTATTCCCCATGCGGGATATTCTGTGCCGTCCTCGCGTAAGCTGAGATTTCGTCCCGAGGACTCCTGCATACAAATTGCGGCGAGAAGATTAGGGTCTACTCCGTATTGGTCTCCGGCTTTTTTAAACAGGTAGGAATATGACCTGACGGCGGAATTCAGTTTTTCAGTGCCTATTTCAACATCTTCCATGCTTGTACCCTGATGGTCGGGTATAGTTGCCGCGAACGCCGGATATGTACTGATAGCTATTATGGCGGCAAGAATAATTCCTGTGATTTTTTTCACGGTCTGCCCCTTTCCGCAGACGCGGTTACAGACGTCTGCTCCAAAGATTTTTATTAAGCTCTTCCGTCAGTTCGTCATCCGACAGCGTTCTTCTCTGTGTATTTTCAAGGTATATTTTTCTCTCTGTTTCCGGTATGCAGCAGTTCTTGTACCATGTGAAGAAATCGGGTCCGTCTGAAATCATACGGATATATCTGCGCATACTGTCCAGAGCGTAAACTGTTACGCGGACATTTGTGAGATAGTCACAACTGTAGAAATTTTTCCACTTATCATGTTCGCCTTCCTCTAATAGCTTAACACCCTCGTTAAATTCCTCCATCGCGCCTGTAAGAATTGTGAAGCAGCGCGGCAAGTCATTTTTGTCGTAGTACTCATAAGCGCGGCAAAGTGCATATAGTCCTCTTGCTCCCGCAAGGTGCAGCTTTGCCTGGAACAGTATATTATCCTCAAAGAACGTTCTGCCCTGCGGCAGCTCGTCCCTGAGTTTTTCACATTTTTCAATAAGATTTGAAAAATCGTCCATAGCCTTGCGGCATTTATTTGCAAAGAACTCTGTCTGCTCTTTAAGAGGTACTTCGCCGGTGGCAAACACAAGCCCCTTGGATATTTCATTTCCTTTTACCCAGTCAACGCATATCCGTCTTGCAGTATGGAAATATATCTCGTCTCCCGCTTTGTCGTCCTCGTATTCACCGTACTTTATGCATGCGTCAAAATAATCGTCGTAGCATTCCACGGCATCACTGTCGCCGAAATACTTTTTCATGAAGGAATCCTTAAATTGCTCTGTGTTAACTTCGCCTTCGTTCCATTTCTTTGCGACGAGAGACAGCATATAGACATGGGGACGTATATTTCCGCAGTTGAGGAGAAGAAACTCGTCCGCTCCAGCTTTAAACGATTCATCAAGCTCGCTGTTTACAAATTCTATTGTGTTGCCCAGAAGCGTCAGATGGCTTGAAGCCTGAAGGTCATGGAAGGTAATATGGTAATATAATCCGTGCTTTTCCTCGCTGCTGCTGTTCTTTGGAAGTGCGGAGGTGCGCGGATTATGCAGACCGCGGCGGCGGACAACCATTTTTCCGTAACCGTTATCTGACCATATCTTTATGAACTTTTCAGGGAATGTAAGCACTCCCTCATCATAAAGCTCCGCAATCTCACCGTAAAGGTAAACGGCGCATACGGGGTCATTGACCTTTTCGCATATAAGCTCATATTGTCTGTCTATAACCTGTCTTATAATTGCAGCGCGGCTTTCGGAGGTTGTGTATTTAGGGTCATTCATCCAGAACGGCGCGTCACCCTGCCCGCGGAAGCCGAGTGTCCATATAATTTTCTTATCCTTGTTTTTCTCTATCGATTCTTTCCATAATTTCTCGAATAAATCAGGGTGTTCATCATAGCTTGCGTTCTTATCCGGGTAAGCCCTCAAGAACATCTCTGAACCGAGAGGCTCGGCATGGTGATGGGTTATGTATAGTCCCATTTCCGAAGCAATGTCGAAATGCTGCCCGGTGCGCGGTAAATCCGTGCCGGGAATAACCATATTGCCGCCGAGACGCAGAAGTGTTTCAAACACTGTTTCCCATACCTCTCTTGACGGCGGATATTCATCGCTCCAGCCTATAAGGCATACCTCATCATTCACGAACCAGCCGCGATAGCGGACACGGTGCGGGGGAGAGGTATATTCTCTTGACGCAAGCGCGACCATATCCCGCTTTCTCGGCTCTTTCTCAGCCCAGAACCAGAAATCATCAACGCCTAAGAATTCGCGGCTCATATAAAGTACCGCGTAAATAACTCCAAGCTCGTCCGCGCAAAAGATATCTATTTTGTCGTCAGTAATTGTAATCCTGAACTGTTCTGCTTCCAGTCCTTCGCAGTCTGTTTTTATCACAACGTCGTTTCCTTCCGTAAAAGGCGATGAAAAGACCTTTATAAAGTCGCGCATGAATATGTCATATACGTGCTTTATTGCACTATTAAGCGGCGGAAACGTAAAAGTTGTATCCTTTGTAATCTTAAACATGATTTTCTCCTTTTTTCGACTTTGTAAATGTACATCACAATTATACACTTAATAATATATTTAGTCAATGTATTATGTTTCCTTTGTATAATTAAACAAAAATTTGCCAATACTCAAATCAGAGGTAACAAAAATTTGTAAAATTTATAATTATATGTAAAATGGAGGTTGAAAAATGAAGCAGTATATTGAAATTATTGATGTATTTGCAAGAGAGGTCATGGATTCAAGAGGTAACCCCACTGTTGAGGTTGAGGTGCATACTGAGGTTGGCTTTGGAAGAGCGATTGTTCCGTCAGGCGCGTCCACGGGCGAATTTGAGGCGGTGGAGTTAAGAGACGGCGATAATAATCGCTACGGCGGCAAGGGTGTTAAAACTGCTGTGAGCAACGTCAATGAGAAGATATCAGACGCGCTTGTTGGAATGAACGTTCTCGACCAGCGTTCTATTGATATGAAGATGCTTGAAATGGACGGAACGGAAAACAAATCCAATCTCGGCGCAAACGCGATTCTCGGAGTGTCGCTTGCAGTCGCTCATGCGGCGGCAAACAGTCTTGAAATACCACTGTTTCAGTATATAGGCGGCGTAAATTCTCATATTCTGCCTGTACCGATGATGAATATTTTAAACGGCGGCGCTCATGCGAATAATAACGTGGATATACAGGAATTTATGATAATGCCGTTTGGCGCGCAGTCGTTTCGGCAGGGGCTAAGGTGGTGCAGCGAGGTTTTTCATGAACTGAAAAAGCTTCTTAGCGAAACAGGGAATACCACTGCGGTAGGCGATGAGGGCGGGTTTGCGCCAAATCTTGAAACAGATGAACAGGCGCTGGAGCTTATTGTTAAAGCGATAAAGCGCGCGGGATATAAACCGGGCGCGGATTTCCGAATCGCAATTGACGCCGCCGCTTCGGAATGGGCGAAAAAGGACGGAACGTATCTGATGCCCAAATCTGATATAAGAAAGACTTCGGAAGAAATGGTAGGATACTGGGAGGAATTATGCAGTAAATATCCGATATTTTCAATTGAGGACGGTCTGGGCGAGAATGACTGGGATGGGTGGAAACTCCTGACGGACAGACTGGACGGAAAAGTGCAGCTTGTCGGCGATGATTTGTTTGTAACAAATCCCGCGCGGCTTGAAAAGGGAATACAGATGGGTGTTGCAAACTCAATACTCATAAAGGTGAATCAGATAGGAACGCTTTCCGAAACTCTTGACGCGGTTGAAATGGCGCATAAAAACGGCTACAGCGCCGTTATATCGCATCGAAGCGGCGAGACGGAGGACACGACTATAGCCGACATTGCCGTGGCGGTAAACAGCGGCCAGATTAAGACAGGCGCGCCGTCAAGAACGGACAGAGTCGCGAAGTATAACCAGCTTCTGAGATTAGAGGAGGAGTTATGTGGTATTTCCCAGTACGGCGAAGCGTAACGCAAAAAATTGGCGGCGCATCTCACCCATTTTCGGAACTTGAAGTATCCACATACGACTGCGTTCCTCAAAAGGGCAATCTGCTTGCCAATTTTCCGCGTTACAGTTTGTGAAAATTGGCGGCGCAGCTCACCATTTTCGGAACTTGAAGTATCCGCATACGACTGCGTTCCTCAAAAGGGCAATCTGCTTGCCAATTTTCCGCGTTACAGTTTGTTAAAATGGCGGCGCATCTCACCATTTTCTGGAATAGAATACAAATTGAAATTGTCGTTTATATGCGCGCATATAAACGACAATTTTTAGATTGCATTAAAAACCAAAATATGATACAATTTCACTGTAGATTATCATTTGCAGAGGAGATGAGACGCGATGCAGAACAGGACATACATAGCTATTGACTTAAAAAGCTTCTATGCTTCCGTAGAGTGCGTTGCGAGAGGTCTCAATCCTCTTACAACAAATCTTGTTGTTGCGGACGAGAGCAGAACGGAAAAAACAATATGTCTCGCGGTATCTCCCTCTTTAAAGGCTTACGGAATTTCGGGGCGCGCAAGGCTGTTTGAAGTTGTTCAGAAAATTAAAGAGGTAAATGTCTCAAGAAAGCAAAAATTACGCGGACGCGAATTCACAGGGGAAAGCTCAGATGATATCCGCTTAAAGGCAGATGATACACTCAAGGTGGATTATATTATTGCAAAGCCGCGTATGGCGCACTATATGAAATGCAGTACGGAAATATATAATATATATCTGCGTCATTTTGCGCCGGAGGATATATGCGTATATTCAATAGACGAGGTTTTCATTGATGTGACCGGCTATCTTGGAATATATAAATGTACTGCTCATGAGCTGACAATAAAAATCATACGGGAAATATTATCCGAAACCGGCATCACGGCAACTGCCGGTATAGGAACAAACATGTATCTTTGCAAAATCGCTATGGACATTGTTGCCAAGCATGTTCCGTCTGATAAGGATGGGGTTCGCATCGCGGAGCTTGATGAAATGTCATACCGCCGTCTTTTATGGGCGCACCGCCCGCTTACAGATTTCTGGCGCGTGGGACGCGGTTATGCAAGGAAACTGGAAAAGCACGGTATGTACACTATGGGTGATATTGCCAGATGCTCTATAGGTAAGAAAGAGGAGTTTTATAACGAGGATTTATTATATAAGCTGTTCGGAATAAATGCAGAGCTTTTGATAGACCATGCATGGGGCTGGGAACCGTGTACAATAGCCGATGTGAAAGCATATAAGCCGAAGTCAAACAGCATAGGCTCGGGACAGGTTTTGAAATGCCCGTATGAATTTGACAAAGCGCGGCTTGTGGTTCGTGAAATGGCGGATTTGCTGTCTTTGGATTTAGTCGATAAAGGGCTTGTAACAGACCAGATTGTACTCACGGTAGGCTATGACATTGAAAATCTGACAAAATCAAGTAACAAGTCATACACTGGTGAAGTAACCACTGACCGTTACGGACGCAAAATCCCGAAGCACGCGCACGGAACGAAAAATATGCCGCGGAAAACTTCTTCAACTAAGCTGATTATAGACGCAGTGACGGAACTATATGAGGAAATAGTCAATCCTGATTTACTCATCAGAAGAATGTATATAACAGCAAACAAGGTTATTCCGGAAAGCGATGTTCCAAAGGAGCTACCCTTTGAACAGCTCGACTTGTTTACAGATTATGACGCTAAGGAAAAAGAACGCGAGGAGGAAAGGGAAGCCAGGGAAAAAGAAAAGCAAATGCAAAAAGCGATGCTTGATATAAAAAAGAAATTCGGAAAGAATGCTATTATAAAGGGGATGAATCTTAACGAGGGAGCAACCGCTCTGGAAAGAAACAGGCAGATTGGAGGGCACAAGGCATAAAGAGGGCAGAAAGGCAGTGGATATTAATATGAAAAATAAATTCAGAGCGGCGAATACATATGATGATATCATAAATCTGCCGCATCATGTTTCCAAAACGCGTCCGCAAATGGGTATCATTGACCGCGCGGCTCAGTTCAGTCCGTTTATGGCGCTGACAGGCTACGGAGACGCTGTGGAGGAAACGGCGAGACTGACTGATGATTGGATTGAACTTGATGAAGAACGGAAGGCATTACTGAACAAAAAATTACAGATTATATGTGAACATATCAGTGAAAAACCGATAGCTGCCATTACGTTTTTTCAGCCGGACGAAAAGAAGGACGGCGGCGCGTACGTCACAATAACCGGGTCGGTGAAACGAGTTGACGAATATAACGGAACAGTGATAATGACGGATAAGACGGAGATTGAGATTAACAGAATTCAGGCAATGGAAAGTAAACTGTTTGACGGTCTGGAATTCATTTAAATTATGATTAATATTAAAATATATGTTAAAGTTCGACCAAAAAACTGTATAAAATGTTGTTAAATTTCTGCTTGACAAAAATTCAGAGTGTGTGGTAAAATAACTTTCGGCAAAATTGAATGAAGATTCGTAGACACATGTGATACTTTAAATGTATGTAAATCTGATTACAGAGCGAATTAAGTATCATATGTGTATTTTTTTGCGGATTTTTCTTCAACATAATGAAAGGGGAATTTTTATGCCAAGAAATCAATTTCAAAGAATGATATTTGCGCTGATTACGGTAATTATCACCGTACACGCTTATGTCTTCTACAGTCTCTATGTGGTAAACGGTTCCACGCTTATGAATGTCACCGGTGCGGACAGCGTTCTTAACGCTATACGCGCTCAGGGCGGAGTTTCAGTATTCGGAGTGATGTGTCCTATCTGGGCTGTTGTGCTTATTGAGTTTGTTCTCGCGTACCTGCTTGAACTTATCATGGGTAGTCCGTGTTCTTTCAAACTTACGTGTAAAATATTCACGCCGGGCAAGGAACATCCGGTTATCTTTGAGACTGCTATTATCTGTGCTACTGTTGGTCTTATGTGTCCGGCGATGAGCTTTATTGCGGCGTGGCTGTATTATCCGTATTATGCGGGATTTAATATTTTCACGCTCCTCGCGAACTGGATTAAGCTTGTATGTTTCAACTTCCCGTTCGCGTTCTTCTCACAGCTGTTTTTCATTCAGCCGTTTGTGCGCACTGTATTCAAGCTTCTGTTCAGAAAAGATATTGCGGCACGTAAGAATCAGACGGTACAGGCGTAGTCAGGAATAGACATAAAAATGCAGCCGACAGCTAAAATGCTGATTGCTGCTTTTTTTCTTTGTAGATTGAAATATTTCAGTATCTGTGTTAGAATAAAACAAAGTAAAATCTGACAGAGGAGAGAAATCATGATTATCAATAAAATTATTTGTTCAGACGACTCAACATTTATAGGCATGAACGGTGGAATGATTGAAAGCCCCGACGGCAAGCGCATTATTTACGCGCGTAAGAAAGATATAACGCAAAAGAAAGGTATGGAGATATGGGTCTGCGATATTGATTTAAAAAACCACAGACACATTTATACCGTTGAATGTTTTAATCATAACGGTCCGTCAGCGTCGTTTATAGATAACAGCACTGTAGTATTCCGTGATATGAGCGGTGAAGTTTCCGCATTTATAATTATGGATATTGACAGCGTGAAAATAAAGCACAGAATTTATGCAAAGGAAAGCCACAGGGCTGAGAATGGAATTTATCCGTTCTCTGTTTCAAAAGAGTTTCTTGATAAAAATCCTGATTATCCGATGATTGATGAAACGGGTATTTACACTCTGGATATCGACGATGGTAAAATAAAAAAGATTCTGAGCGGGGACAATCTTACGGAAATTGTGAAAAGTCATGGACTTACCCCTGTTGAGGATACGGTTTCTGTAAGTCATGTCCAGCTTAATCCGTCCGCGACTTCTGTTATGATGAGAATAGGCGTAAAGGATTGTCCTGTTTTCGGAGCGCTTGGTTGTTTTGATATAAATTCCGGGAAGTCGCATATGATTAAGGATAAGCCGGTGCATCAGCTGTGGTATGATGATGATACATATATGGCGACAAGGCAGTTTGAGAATAACGGACATATCGAAATGGATACAAGTTATATTGCAAGATTTTCCAAAGACGGTGAGGAAATAGAAGTGCTTGGCGGAATAGGAAACCATATAGACGGAAATCACGACAGAACCGTTTTCGCCGGGGACAGGTGTTATCCGGATTATTCGCCGAATATATACATATACGAAAAGGGAAGCAAAAAAGCGATACATGAAATTGAGATTCCGGATTTACAGGATGTTATATGGAAATTGCAGGTGCATCCGAACCCGTCATTCTCAAAGGACGGAAAACGTCTTTACTTTAATATGCCGGTAAGCGAGAATAAAACCGAAGCGTCGTTTGTGGAGCTTATATGAACATAATAAAAATGCCGTGGTTATGCTGTGAAAACCACGGTATTTTTGTATTTTTTCGCATTCTATTTCCAAAATTCTGTAAGCTCCTGATGAATCAATCCGTTTGAAGCAAGCACATCTGAGTTTTTTAATGGGTTTACAGGATTAGTGTTGTAATCGGTAATCATTCCGCCTGCTTCGCTCAGTATCAGCATACCGGCTGCAAAATCCCATGGTTTTAAATTCTGTTCCATATATCCGTCCGTTCTGCCTGAAGCGACGTAGCATAAGTCAAGAGCTGCCGAACCGCTTCGGCGGATATCAAGCGATGCCTTAAATATATTTTTGAATATATCAAAATTCCTGTCCGCGCGTTCCTTTTCATAGGGCGATGTTCCGATTGATATCATACTTTTTGATATTGTATCAGCGGATGAAACATGTATTCGTTCGCCGTTTAAATACGCTCCTTTGCCTTTTTCAGCCGTGAACATTTCATTGGTAAACGGATTATATACAATACCGGCAATGATATCACCGCCTGCATATAAAGCCAGTGAGACCGCGCTCATTTTATAGTCATAAATAAGATTGGTCGTACCGTCTATGGGGTCCAGTATCCATACCTTGCCCGAAGGATCAATCTTATGATGCTCGCCCTCCTCGCCCATGAACTGAATATCGGGATAAAGAGCCGCAAGCTCATGCTCCAGCATATTCTGTACGCCTGTATCAACCGCAGTAACAAAATCCGCAAACCCTTTTTCATTGACGGATTTTATAAGCATTTTATCTGTTATAATGTCTTTGGTGCGGTAAACAAGCTCTTTTAATAAATTAATATCAATACACATTTGTTTGTCATTCCTTATTTCTGGTATTTTTTAAATCCTGTTACTTTAACAACTTGTGGCGGGTTGCCTGAAATAAACGGATTCCTTGAGGGCACAACATTAGAAAGTTCCATAAAGGTATATCTGCTATTTAATATCCCGACAGGAGTTTAGAGAACCATAAACAGTGTTCCTGCACCAATAAGAATACAGCCAATGATAGATTTTGATGTGAATTTCTCATGCAGGAATATAAATGCTAATGCCAATGTAATCACAACACTCAGCTTGTCGATTGGTACAACTTTAGATGCTTCGCCTGATTGCAGAGCTTTGTAGTAGCACAGCCAGGAAGCACCTGTTGCCAGACCGGATAAAATCAAAAAAAGCCAACTCTTTCTGCTAATATCTGTAATGCCGTTTTGTGTATTAGTCAGAAAAACCATAGCCCAAGCCATTATGACTACTACAATGGTTCTTATAGCGGTCGCTAAGTTTGAATTTACACCATCAATGCCAATTTTAGCTAAAATTGAAGTTGCTGCCGCAAAAAATGCGGACAGTAATGCATATATCATCCACATAATGCTATTACCCCATTTAATATAAAGTCCCAGTTTACCAATTAATATTATACCACGAATATGAAAAAATTTCAATGCCTGTTATTTCTTTTGCTTGGAAACGAAAAAGGACTTGAACTTATCAAGGACATCCTCTTTAATACCACTGAGAAAGAAACGGGATGTTAACGTTTTCTGCATCATGTGCTATACTTAATACACTGCCACCGGGTAGTAAAATGCGAAAGCATTCAGTATACATCGTTAGGTCTTAGAAGATGTGTATGCGAATACTTATTTTTTGGGGGGAGATACTTATGTGGAAAATATTATATGAATGAATATGCAATACATAACGGTAAAATAAAGACGATTGTGCGGGACAACGAAAAAGCGCTCCCGAGAGGAACGCTTTTTCGCGCTCATGAGCGCAATCTATATTAAACACCCAAAATGGGTTGGAATTGTCTGCCCTCAAATGCTGCCTCGCAAGCTTCGGGAAGTTTTTCAAAGTCCGCTACAAGTGAGCAGGGCTTTTTTATGTAGTCGTCCTGTGAAAACGGCAGGAAGTAGATATTCTTACAGTTCAAAAGTGTGCCGATATTTTTAGCAGCTGTACCGAGACCGTCATTAGTTGACACTGCTAAAAGCAAAGGTCTTTGATTGCGTAGATGCGCCTTGACCGCCATTGTCACGGAAGTGTCAGCAATGCCGTTTGCGATCTTTGCAAGTGAATTGCCTGTGCAGGGGAGAACAACAAGCATATCCAGCATACCTTTCGGACCGATAGGCTCCGCTTCTTTAACAGTATGAATGATTTCATTGCCTGTTATTTCCCTTAAACGGGAACGGAAATGCTCCGCTGCGCCGAAACGAGTATCAGTGCTGTAGGAAATACCACTCATGATAGGTATTACATTTGCGCCTGTTCCGGCGAGGACTTTAAGCGTATCAATCGCTCTTGAAAACGTGCAGAACGAACCGCACATGGCAAACCCGATTGTTTTATCTTTCCAATCCAAATTTTACACCCCCAATTCCTTTATAATGTTCATAATAGTGTTTTTAATGATTACGCCTGATGAAACAGGCGCAATTTTTCCCGGCAAAGATAAAGCCCAGATTACTTTCACCCCGTATGACTTTGCTGCTTCAAAGTCAACCCCGCCGGGTTTAGAAGCCAAGTCAATAATCAGAGCATCTTTTTGCACGCGTTTAAGAATTTCATCATCTAAAATAAGTGATGGGACAGTATTAAAAATGATATCAAACTCATGGATATGTTCCTTTAGATTTTCAAGAGCAAGCGGCTCATATCCATGACCTTCAATCATGGCTAAATCGGCGTATTTACGTGCTTCGACATATGTCTGCGCACCCAAACCGAATAAATCTTTCGCCAGGATTTTTCCTATTTTTCCGTATCCGAGAATCAGGCTTTTACTGCCGTGAATTGTTATCGGAGTTTCGGAAATCGCTATTTCAATCGCTCCCTCTGCGGTAGGAATAGCGTTTTTAATTGAAAGCTCCTCGCGCTTTAAATAGTCGCGGTATGCGATATGATTTTCTTCAAGCGCTTTTTGCAGATTGGGCTGAATCTGACCTCCGAAAACAATTGCAGAAGGGTTTATATTTTCGAGAAGTTCATCAACAGTCATTGCATTTTTCGCATAAGGTGAATTTATTGTCACACCGTCAAATGTGACAGGCACAGGAAGTATAATGATATCAGCGCCTAAAACATAGTCTGTGTCAGTTTCGCAATGCAGACCGTCAAGCTGAATATCTTTGTCAAAGCCGTATATAAAAACATGATACCCCTCTGAGCGTAATAGCCGGGCAAGGGTAAGCTGTCTTAAATCTCCGCCGATTACAGAAACGGTTTCAAACATATGATAAACCAACCTCCTTGTAGTTCTTCTTGCTATATATCATATGAAAGTGATTATAATTATGTTAAACGCAAAAATGTGTGACAGCCTGATTTTGAATTTACAGGGGTAAAGCTTGAGAATGATTTGTTAAGTGTCGAAATGAAGAATGTCTCCGAAGAACCGGTTTCGGCAGATGTTCTGTATAATCCGCAGAATACAGAAAAAGGCTATGTATATAGTGTAAGTAATCTGTGGAGCAAATTTGAACAGGCGTTTGGAAATGAGATTTATGAAAGATATATTGAACTCAGAAATAACGAGCTTACCGATGAAAAAATAATTGCGGAATTTGAGTATTTCATGAACTGAATAGGACAGGATTTATATAATTTGGATGAACAGGTCCGGACGAATAAAGACAGCAAGCATTGGTGTATACCGAGCAGAAATTTCAGACTGGAGCAGATTAAGCAATTCATGCGTGACCGGCAGCCATATACAGACGCGTGGATGGAAGGACTGAGAACTGAATAAGAAGCAAAAAAAGGCTACCCAAAGGGTGTATGTAATAAAACAGTAATATTGAATTTGTGGAATGACGCAGTTTATGCTGCGTCATTCCTCGTTTCTTGTTGAAATAATGACAATGGTAGAAAAGTTTTTATTTAAGTACTGAAAAGTTATGCTTGCTAAAATTAGCAGATATTATAGTTTTTATAAAATCAAAACCTCACGGTATTTAAAAAATAAATAATTTGCATCTTTACAATGGCGGTAAAATGTGTTATATTATAACTGCTACAATTTCTTTATTCAATAATAAATAACAAATAATATGTCTATAATAATGTTTACAGGCATGCGCTTGTTAAAAGCGCATGCTTTGATTAGGTGTTTTAACGGAGAAGCCTGCGCAGAGCAGGCTTAAAAACTGCCCGCAATGCGGGTAGATTAAAGCTTAAGCAGTAGAAAAGACATCGACCATAATGTATAATAAAGGTGTTCAAGCCAAAATATACAAAAAAGAAAGGAAGATGTCTTTATGCCAAGTTTATCACATACAAGATATATGTGCAAGTACCATATTGTATTTACACCAAAATATCGTAGGAAGATAATATAC